>DASTYM010000316.1:0-2134 GCA_035764995.1 Cyclobacteriaceae bacterium
TTTTATATTTTTTGAGAACGGTTTTAAGAATCGGGTGTTGAAGGTCATCTGCTTGTGATACCGTCTCGGTTTTGGAATACTTTACCCTGATTTTATCTTCTTCAAAAAATTTGTGAGAAGAGATGTACATGTATTTGTTGATGGAGGTGCTGATCACAGCTCCTTTGTGGTGTGTGTAAAAAGCTTCCAGGTCAGAGCCGCCTCCGACAAAACTGATTCGAAAAGGGGTACGGGTAATAATCAATGCCGGTGTATTAGTTTAGGCTGTAAGTTACTCATTTGAGTCACGAATAATAAAGTCAATCGCATCCAGCAGGTTTTCAAATGTTTGGTCGGGTGTACGGTTGGAGCCTTTCAATCCGTGACCGGTTTTCACGCCAATTGTTTTAACACCTGCCTGTTGGCCTGCCTCAATATCGCGCTCATGATCTCCAATAAAATAAGAAGCCGAAAGGTCAATGTTAAAGTCGCGCGCAGCGTCCAATAACATCCCGGGTTTTGGCTTACGGCAATGACAATCGATTTTATAGGCAGGATTTTCATCGGGATAACCCTTGTCGGGATGGTGAGGGCAATAATAGATCGCATCCAGCATGGCGTGATGAGCGCCAAGTTCTGTTTCCAGTTTATTGTGAATGATCTGAAGTTCGGCTTCCGAACAAAGATTTCGTGCCACTACTGGTTGATTGGTGATTACAATTGCCAGGTAAGATGTTCCGTTGATTTTCGTTACAGCTTCTGCAGCAAACGGGTAGAGTACAAGGTCAGCGGGTGCTGCAATGTATTCACGATCTACGTTAAGCACGCCATCACGATCTAGGAAGATTGCTTTTTGTTGGTGTCGAAGATTTCGGGCAGCAATTTTTCCAGAAAGAAAATCTTTCGTGACTTTTTCAAGCCGATCAGGTGTACCCATATCCTTCAGGTATTCAGAAGTGTTGTATCCGAACATTCTCACCTCGTTTACAAGATTCGGGAAAATGTCTTTGCCAAAATCAGCTTTTACACCTTGCTTCAGGTACTGTAAAATTTTTTGTGTGAACAAATAACAACCTGCATTGACGAGATTCCGATAATACTGTTGAGGATCGTGAGGCTTGGAATGAAAACCTACAATCCTGCCGTCAATATCAATATCTACAAGGTCACTATCGTAAGGGTGATCGTTTGGATGAACCACTAATGTGCAGTCGCTTTTTTTCGAAATGTGAAAATCAATGAGACGTTTAATGTCAATGTCCATCATGACATCTCCATACAGCACTAAAAAATCATTGTGTAATTGCTCTTCAACTGCTTTAATTCCACCAACTGTTCCCAGCGGTTCCGTTTCTTCATAGTAGGAGATTTTCACTCCCCATTTCTCTCCTTGTTGGAAGTAGCTTTGAATTGATTCTTTTAAATGATTAACCAGGATAATGATATCGGTAATCCCGGCAGCCTTGAGAAGGTTCACCTGGTATTCCAAAACAGGCAAGGCGCCTACGCGAACCATTGGTTTGGGAATTTGGGCATGAATGGATGCTAACCGAGTGCCCTTTCCTCCAGCCAAGATGACAGCCTGCATGATTCTAAAAGCTTTTTGGTAAAAATATAAACTCTCGTTCAATTCGTTGGGTTACGGGTCGCTAGTCTTTAATCCATCTAGTAACCCCGAATAAACACCCTAATTTAGATTACAATATTTTTAAGCAATTGACAAAAATCATACATGGCCGTTTGGCTTAAATTCCTGCTCAAGAGCCAATTAGTTGTTGAAAATGTAATTTATTTAGTACATATTCGAACTAAACCTAGCCTATTCTTACATGAGAATTTCTGCCAAATTCATCCTCTTCTGCCTCTTTCTTATTTGTAGCCTAAAGGGCCTGGCGCAGTCAGAATTGTCTTCTGGATATTATGTGGTAGTAGCCGCTTATGACGACACCCGCGAGGACTTTGCGCGCAAGTATGCGGATCAGCTTAAATCAAAAGGTCATAACGTTCAGTATGGATTTAATTCGGAGAAGAACCTCTTTTATGTATACGTGAACTACTTCACATCCCTGAGGCCTTCGCTAATCGATATGCGTAATGTGCGGCAGAAGGGAGAGTTTATTGATGCCTGGGTACGCGTTGTTCATGGTGTGATTCC
>DASTYM010000317.1:0-8585 GCA_035764995.1 Cyclobacteriaceae bacterium
ATGAATCAGCAGCTGCGCGATTTTGCTGCGCACGAATTTTTCCACATTGTTACACCGCTTACCATTCACTCAGAGGAGATCCATAATTTCGATTTCAACGATCCCAAAATGTCAAAGCATTTGTGGTTATATGAAGGCATGACCGAATACTTCGCGGGTAACGTGCAGGTAAAGTACGGCTTGATCACTCCTGAAGAGTACCTCGATGTACTCCGTCAAAAAATGTTAATTGCAGATCGCTTCATTGATGACGTTCCGTTTACCGACATCAGCAAGTATACACTCGACAAATATAAAGATCAGTATTACAATGTGTACCAAAAGGGCGCGCTTATCGGAATGTGTCTGGATATTAAGCTGAGGAAATTATCAGGTGGCAAATATGGCACACAAAATCTGGTAGGCGACCTTGGCAAGAAATTCGGAAAGACAAAAGCTTTTCAGGATGATCAATTGTTCGATGAAATTACAAAATTAACGTACCCGGAAATTGGAGAGTTTCTCAAGCGCTATGTTGGAGGGCCTGAATCGCTTCCATTGAAAGAAACTTTTGAGTTAGTAGGCGTTACTTTCATCCCTGAACTTTCCAATCTTGAATACAGCCTGGGTATTGATCAGCGATCCATCGCTCTTGGTGAGTACCAGGGAAAACCGATGCTTACAATTGGAAATGCAGATCTTTTGAATGACCAGGGAAAAGCCATTGGGTTTAAAACTGATGATATCCTGATAAGAATTAATGGCGAAGCAATTCCAGAGTATGGCCCTGGGATGGGGCAGTTTATTGGTAAGCAGCAACAAGGTCTTGCAGACGGAAAAACACTTAGCTACACGGTGATTCGAAAAAATGATACAGGCGAGCAGAAAGAAGCTGAATTAAAAGCCCCTGTTAAAAAGATTGAGATCAAGAAGAAGTTCGTTATGAGCTTTAACAAAGATGCAACACCTGAGCAACTTGCATTGCGTGAGTCGTGGCTATCAGTTAAGAAATAATGCGCGTCACTTCGATCTGCTAGTTAACGGAGTGAAGTCGTCAATTATGTGCTGCCTATTCTCGAGTGCTTAACACATGGGGATTTCTCACTCCGTTCGAAATGACGTCTTAAATTCGAAATGACGTCTTAAATAAGAACCCTGGTCCTGAATTTTTAGATCAGGGTTTTTTATTTGAGAACATTCATCTTTTTTAAAACTGCTTCTGCGCATCGCTCACCATCCATCGCTGCTGAGACTATTCCTCCGGCATACCCTGCCCCCTCTCCACACGGGAAAAACATTTTAATCTGAGGATGCTCTAAAGTTTCTTTATCGCGTGGAATTCGAACGGGCGATGAAGTTCTGCTTTCAACACCTACAATTTGCGCATCGTTCGTTAGATAACCCTTCATCTTACTTCCAAAGTTTTTAAAACCTTGTTTCAAAGCATCAGCAACAAACGCAGGAAGAACGTCACGCATAGGTACGGACGTCAATCCAGGTTGATAGGAAGTTTCCAGCAAATGAGATGAACGCTTTCCTTCTACAAAATCAACCAGTCGTTGTGCAGGTGCAAGTTGGGTTCCACCTGCCATCTTACACGCACGCTGTTCAATTTCTTGTTGGAAATACATTCCGGCTAGCGGACCATATTTGGTAAACGGTTTAAAATCAGTTTCACTCACCGCCACCACAATGCCTGAGTTAGCAAACTTGGAATCTCTTCGGGAAGGGCTCATTCCGTTCACGACCACTTCGCCCGGTGCCGTAGCTGAAGGAACAATAAAACCACCCGGGCACATGCAAAACGAAAATACCCCGCGATCGAGATTCTGAACAGATGCTTGATGCACCAACGCATAGGAAGAAGCCGGAAGATAAGGACCCCGATCAGCCGGACAGTGATATTGAATTCTATCAATCAATTCCTGCGCATGTTCAACCCGAACACCGAGCGCAAAAGGTTTGGCTTCGATTAGAATCTTCTTGTCATTCAGGACCTGGAAAATATCCCGTGCCGAGTGTCCTGTGGCCAGAATCACACCCTCACCTTCAATTGTCTCTCCTGTTTGAGTGATCACTCCCGTCATCCTTTCGTTCCTGACAATAAAATCAATAGCCTTAGCATTAAAATGAACTTCTCCGCCTGCTTCAATAATGCTTTCGCGGATGGCCGTTACAAGGTTGGGTAATTTATTGGTACCGATGTGAGGGTGCGCGTCAAAGAGAATATCCTCTTTTGCTCCGTGCGCTACTAAAATTTCCAGGATTCGATTTACATCACCTCGTTTTTTTGAACGCGTATATAATTTTCCATCGGAATATGTTCCAGCTCCTCCTTCTCCAAAACAATAATTTGATTCCGGATTAACGAGGTGTTCTTTATTAATGGCTGCGAGATCTCTTCTTCGTAAACGAACGTCATTGCCTCGTTCAAGAACTACCGGTTTAATACCGTGCTCAATCAATCGCAGCGCAGCAAACAAGCCTGCAGGCCCCGACCCAACAATAACTACGCGTTTTGATTTGCTGACATCAGTAAAATCTTTTGTGTAGGAAATAATGGGTCGTTTCTCGCTGACAGGATTTATCTCGCAAAGCACTCTGACGATCACGTTACGACCTCTTGCATCAATCGATCGCTTAACAGGCTTTACATAAAAATTACCATCACGCTTGATGCTCAGCTTTTCATATAAGGAATTTTCGAAAAGCTCTTCATTGAAAGCCTCCTCGGGTTGTAAAATAATTTCTTTTGTTTGCATATAGTTTAGAGGGTTTCTATCCCCCAATTGATTATGGTTCACCTGATTTAAGTGATCACCATGATTTTGTGATTAACATGGGTTCCGGTTCTATCATGCCAATCATAAAAATCACAAAAAATCATAGTTTACCGGGCCGAAAATACATTACCAATGTTCAAACCCACATGAACACTTGAAACAAATTTTGATTGATTAACATTGGCAAAGTAAGTTTCATATTCCGGATCCATATCAACAGAGCGATACCCTGCGTCAAGGGAACCGAACATATCGATGGTGAACCCCTTTGAGTTGTTGCGTTGCATAAGGCGATATCCAAATAAAACACCGTATTCCATTCGCTGCTCCGGTATGCTGATCGTAATGATGTTATCAGGCGTTGGTGCCACGTTCGTGAAATGACCAAAATTGGTGAACCTGATTTCATGCCCAAAATACCACATTCCGGTTTTTCTCGGGTTGTAGAATTTTTGTTTAACTGCAATGGTGTATCCGCGCTGAAACTGCTTGCCTACGGCAATGTTTTCATCTTTCTGAAAAAACGGATCGCGTATTCCGATGAATTCAAATTCATGACCAAGTCTCTCTTGCGAGTAAAATTCAACGCCCATTGGGAAACGTCCGGCAAATACCAACACAGGGTTACCACCTAAAATTACACCTCTAAACTCATTGGCACGTGCATCAAAATAGGTGAATCTCGCTTCCTTCTTTTTCGCAATCAAAACCTGGGGACCCTCATATGCCACTACTTCATGGCCAATTTTTTGTTGATCATAGAAAGGTTTATAGTACCCCGAAAGTTTTCCATCACGATCATAAATTTCCCATGTCCCTGTTTTGCGGTTGTTGTCGATCACTCCTTTTGTTTGAAGAGCCCCGCCCGGGTAGTAGCCATGATAGGTTCCTTTACCATCTTTGAACTCACACATTCCCTCAAGCTCTCCACCTTCAAAGTAAAACTCCCACTTCCCCTGCTTTTTGTTGTTAACAATATTCCCTTTCACTTTCAGCTTTCCGCTCTTATGGTATTCGCGGTACTCACCGGTGCCCATTGCATACTTTACTTCACTCATGAGAATACCGTTATCGGTAAAGGAATTCCAATATCCATTCTTTTGTCCGCCCAAATATTCACCGGAAGCACTGACTGTTCCATTTTCAAAATAATATTCCCACCTGCCGGTTGGCTCACCATTTTCAAACGATCCCTTAGAAGAAACTTTGCCTGTTGAAAAATACTGCACCCACTCTCCACTTTTCTTTCCATCGATGAATTCACCTTCACTTTGCAATGTTCCATCTTCTGCAAAATATCTCCACTTGCCTACTTGTTTGTTCCCAGACTTCGGACCTTCGCCTAAAACATTACCTGTGTGTTCATACTCAATATATCGTCCGTAGTCCTCATCATATTCAGCCTCTCCTTTGATGAGTCCGTCTTCAAAATATGTTTTCCAGGTGCCTTGTCGCTTGTTGTTTTTATACTCACCGATATCTTTTATTTGGCCATTTTCATAATATGTTTTCCATTCTCCTTCCTTATTGCTTCCATAGATTATTCCTTCCATGCTCTTGGATCCATCTTCATAGAAATATTCCCAAAAGCCATAACTCGCACCTTTAAAAAGTGCACCTCGCATCTTCATGTTGCCTGATTCAAAATAGAATTCCCATACACCCGTTGTTTCATCATTGGTGAATTGACCTTTGGATTCAAGTTTTCCATTAATGTAATAGGAAGCGTAACGGCCATGAACAACTTTGTGAATGGTATCTTTAACCTGGTATTCTTCTTTCAGGTTTTTCTTCGCAGCATCATGGTATGATCGTAACATGAACCCTTGTGACAAAAGAGTTCCCGTAAAAACAAGCATTAGAAACAGAATGCATACAATGCGTTTCACACTCCAGGCTTTAGCTGGATAAAGTTACGCAGAAAAAAAATAGCTAATTCGATGATTCGCTAAGATACCAAGCCGGTTAATCAGGAAATTAACGTTTAAAGGCAGCGCTTCCCCATTGCGCTTTTTCTTCATCGCTCCATAATTCGGGGAAGAAAATAATCTTCTGAAAACGTGGCGGCAAATATTTCTGCCAGTTCGTTCCACCCGTTGCTTTAATATCTTCCGGGTCTTTATGCAAATAATGACCCGCAGAACGCATGTGCGCCAATGGCCACAACACATTTGATATCGTGTCAAACTCACGAAGCCGCTTAACCACTTCTTCATTTCCATGAAAAAATTTTCGATAGATCGCGCGTAGGTTTTGTTCTTTGAATTTCAAACCAAGCTCGCGAAACTCCGACATATACTTTGATTCGAATTGCTGAAGCGTTAATGTCTTTTTACCGGACGCTAATTCTGTTGCTCCACTTCTCCAATAAAGTTTATCTAATTGTTTGTCGATATCATCTGCATCGACACTGCTTCGATCCTGAAGGCCAACCAGGTTGATCATATCGGTAGCACAAATTTCGATCATCCTGTATTGTGCTGATTGAAAACCGCTCGCTGGCAACAAAGCCATTCTGAATTTCAAAAACTGCTCCTTCTCCATTCCATTCACCATGATGTCGAATGAGCTCTCGAGGTGACGGAAATAGCGCACTAAACGATCAAGACGCGTGATAAAAAAAACTTCGGTTGGATTCTTATTAGCACCGATTTGCTCCATCTCCCAAAGGATCAATCTAAAATAGAGCTCTGTAATTTGATGATACATGATAAAAACCCGTTCGTCTGGAAGACCGGTTTTTGGGTTTTGAAGACTGAGCAATGTATCAAGGTGAATATAATCCCAGTATGTCAGGTAATCAGAATACAACAATCCATCGAGGTAGGAAGATAAATCCTGACCCATCACCGCGTACTTTTCCTGTAGTTTTTGGAGTTGCTCGGTAAGTTGGGGCTTGTTAGCTGAATTCTCCATGTGTTGGTGTTAACGTGTTAAGGTGTTTAAGTGTTAAGGTGTTTAAGTGTTAAGGTTTCCAAGCGTTTATGGGTTTGGGAGTTTTGGCGCTATTTTGAACGTAAACACTTAAACACGTTCGCACATTAACACATCAACACCTCAACACATTAACACAATTTCTTAAATTTGACCCGCAATTAAACAAAATCTTATGTCTTCCCATACCGCAAGTGCAGAAGTAAAGGCTAAAAAATCTTTAAAACAGGATTTATACGAACAACCCGATTTTTATGCGATCGATAACCTATTAACAGAAGAACATAAACTGGTACGGAGTTCTGTGCGCGATTTTGTAAAACGCGAGATCAGCCCTTACATTGAAGACTGGGCTCAGCGCGCTCATTTTCCGTATGAAATCGTTAAGAAGTTTGGTGATGTTGGCGCTTTCGGACCTACCCTTCCAACTGAATATGGTTGTGGCGGGATGGATTACATTTCTTATGGAATCATCATGCAGGAAATTGAACGTGGCGATTCTGGCATGCGATCAACAGCATCCGTACAAGGTTCACTGGTGATGTATCCTATCTATAAATTTGGTAACGAACAACAACGTAAAAAATATTTACCCAAGCTTGCATCAGGTGAATGGCTTGGATGCTTTGGATTAACAGAACCTGATCATGGTTCTAATCCTTCAGGGATGGTGACGAACTTCAAAGACAAAGGCGATCACTATTTACTGAATGGTGCCAAGATGTGGATTTCCAATTCACCCAAGGCAGATGTAGCTGTTGTGTGGGCAAAAAACGAAGAAGGTAGAATACACGGATTAATTGTAGAGCGCGGCATGCCTGGTTTCTCAACTCCCGAAACACATGGTAAGTGGTCGTTGCGTGCAAGTGCAACAGGTGAACTTGTTTTTGATAACGTAAAAGTTCCTAAAGAAAATTTACTTCAGGGAAAAAATGGTTTGGGTGCTCCCATGATGTGTTTGGACTCAGCTCGTTATGGTATCGCGTGGGGAGCGATTGGTGCTGCGATGGATTGCTACGACTCTGCCAGAAGATATGCGATGGAAAGAATTCAATTTGGTAAACCGATAGCTTCCTTCCAGCTTGTTCAGAAGAAATTAGCAGAGATGTTGACCGAAATCACGAAGGCACAATTACTGAACTGGAGACTCGGCACGTTGATGAATGAAGGAAAAGCAACCACAGCACAAATTTCATTAGCGAAGCGAAACAATGTTCACGTAGCATTGGAGATTGCACGTGAGGCAAGACAAATTCATGGAGGCATGGGCATTACCGGGGAGTATCCGATTATGCGTCACATGGCTAACCTGGAATCAGTAATTACTTACGAAGGCACACATGACATTCACTTGCTGATTCTTGGTAAAGAGATTACCGATATTCAGGCGTTTGTTTGACTGTGATTAAGCTGATTTACCTGATTAGTATGATTGATTGGTGCATAAATCATAACCATTTCAAAAAATCGCAATTTATCCTTCATTAAACCTCGCGAACGAAATCTGCTAAAAGCTGGTGCAATTATCTCTATAAAATAAGAAGCTGCCTCAATTTTTTGAGACAGCTTCTTTGTTTTTAAGAAATTTTTAAAAAAATATTATTGGATATCTCTTGTTCTCTTACCTGTTCCATAGTAAGCATCCAACACTCTTTCCTGACCGGCAGTTAGAGTAATCGATGCTGAGTTAGGAGAAAAGGCCTGTGAAGTTGTAGGGAAATTTGCATTCGTAAGGGGGGAATATCCTGAACCACGATTCACAACGTTAAGCTCGGAAACTTCATGAGTAAACACTTCGGCTGTTACTACTGCACCCGACCCGCCACGTAAACCACGAACAGCTACGGTTGGTGCTGGCGAAGAAGCATAACCGTCACCATCATTCGAAACTGTCACTGATACCAGTTCACCATCACCAAGTAAATTATAAACACCAGCAGTGGCGTTAACTCTGGCAGGACTCACAACAATAGCTGAAGTAATAGTTGAAATTATTGCAGCTCCTGGTACGAATCCAACAACCGCTCCATCAGCTACCATAGTGCCTATAGTGAATGAAGTAACTTCATCAAACGGATTTAAACCTGTCACAAGGATGTTCGGGGTATTTCCCGCCTGATACCCCGTTCCTCCCGTTAAAACTGTTGAAGGCCCATCAACGAAAGAATGATCTGCTATGGTTGATTGCCAATTCAATCGAACTATGGCACCAGAACCACTTCCGCCAATGGTCAAGGTTGGCCGACTTCTGTAACCAAACCCAAGTGTAATTATATTAATACCCGTTACCTGCCCTAATGCATTAGTAGTAGCCGTTATTACTGCAGGTGTTGCGCCTGGCACTGAAGCATCATAATCACCACCGTTGACTGTTACAGGAATAAGAACGCTGTTTACCGCGTAACCACTGCCACCAGCTAGAACTGTTGCAACAGGATTTCCCCAACCTAGGACGCTTTGCGGTTCAAGTCTTAAATTTACTGTGGCCCCGGTTCCAGTAGAAGGAGGTGCCTGAATATCAAACTGCACAGGACTAACAACAGGAGGGTTTGTTGAACTACCCACCGACTGACCAAAATTAGTTCGAATGGTTACAACATCCCTAACTGAACCTGCGAGCTCATTAACATAATTATTAATAGCAATGCTTTGATCAGCCGTAAAATCGTTGAATGCAAATGTATAATCTAATCCGTTTGCGCCCGTTGGAAGATTGATTGAATAGGCTCCGTTAGTTGTCGTTGCAGTAAACGTTGCTTCAAAAGAATACGCATCAACGTCAACCAGGTCTGAATATATGCTTACGTAATAGTTAGATAATGAAATTGTGCTAGGCCTGAAGGTTACGGTTGTACCATTGGGAACATTCTCCTGAGTACTGTTGAGCAG
>DASTYM010000318.1:0-5601 GCA_035764995.1 Cyclobacteriaceae bacterium
ATTTCACCCACCGGATTTTTGAATCCTAAAAACTTAGCTGCTGCTTCATTGATTACAAACGCATTGGAGTCTGATGCGAATTCGCGGGAAAAGTCCCGGCCGTCTTTAAAAATCCAACCAACTGTTTTGCCAAACTCGTGATTTACCCCATTGTTAGGGAAATCCACTGCAAGCGCAGGGTCTTTACCAGCCCAATTGAAACCACCATTTGAGTTCCACACCTGAGTAGTTGGACTGCCAGCTTCGGTCATTTCAACAATAGCACGCTGACTTAATAGTTCATTGCGTACAGCATCGTAATGATTATGAATGTCTCGCGTTTGCAGGTAAATATTAATGAGTCCGTTGCGCTCATATCCGATCGGCCGGTTTTTTGCAAACTCCACCTGACGGAACACAACGATCGTACCGATGATGAGCGTGACAGAAACGGTAAACTGCAGCACAACTAAAACTTTGCGCGGAATGGATGCAAGCCTCCCTACCCGGAAAGTGCCTTTCAAAACTTTCACAGGCTGAAATGATGAGAGATAAAGTGCTGGATAACTTCCTGCAATGATTCCGGTTAAAAGACTGAATCCAATTCCAATTAGCCAGAAAGTGGAACTGGTCCACAATAGTGATATTTTTTTATCAGCTACTTCATTGAACATGGGAAGCGTGAGGTAAACGAATCCCAACGATACAACAAAAGCAATGAGTGCCACAACAACTGACTCCGTAAAAAATTGATAAATCAGTTGTGAGCGCATAGAGCCAATTGATTTTCTAATACCTACTTCTTTCGCTCGTTTTTCAGAACGTGCTGTGCTCAGGTTCATGAAATTGATGCAGGCCAGCAACAATACAAACACACCAATGATACCGAACAGCCATACAAACTCAATGCGGCCTCCAACATTCTTACCTTCCTTGAATGAAGAATACAACCGCCACTTGGTCATAGGATGCAAAAAGACTTCGGGTTTGTATTTTTTATCATTCTCTGAAACTTTGTTATACTTAACATTAACAATTTTGGCAGAGACCTGTTCCATGTCTGCGTTATCGGCAATTTGTGCCCAGGTTTGGGTGAAGTTGCTGCCCCATGGATCGTCCATTGTTTTTATCCACTCACTCTCGATCAGGTATAATTCCCAAGGCATCACAAAATACATGTCACGGAACCTTGAACTGTACGGAATATCTTCATACACACCCGTCACTTTCACATCGTTTTTGTTATTGATGCGGATAGTTTGTCCCATCGGGTCTGCATCATCAAAGTATGCCTTGGCAACGGATTCAGAAAGCATGATTGAGTAAGGATCTTTAAGTGCCGTCTCCGCTGTTCCCCGAAGCAACTTGAGCGAAAGCATATCGATGACCTGTGGCTCCCAATACATCCCTGACTTGTTAAATTTTTTATCGCCTACAGTTAGTACACGGCCGAAGTTCCAGGTGGATTGCAAAACGTATTTAAAATCGCTTCCGAAGTTGTTGCGGATTTCTTCAGCCATCAGGTAGGGGTTGGCCGTTTGTGAGCCCTTCACTCCATTATATATATTGTGCTGCCAGACCTGTGCAATGCGATCGTAATTCTTGTGATATTGATTGAACGTAAGTTCGTCCCAAACCCATAAACCAATCAGCAAAGCCACCGCCATGCCTGTTGCTAATCCAGCCACATTAATAAAAGTGTAGCCCTTGTTCTTGAGAAGGTTTCTCAGTGCAATTTTGAAGTAGTTTTTTAGCATGGCGTTGATTTTAAGGTGATCGCAATACGGGTTGGCAGCCTTAATAAGGAATACTCCCCTACCCGGAATTGGTTACTCAAATTGGAGAGAAAATGTCAGAATCTGGACTTGTTTATCCACAAGTGGTCGGGAATATAGTATTTACAGGGGTTATTGTGAAAATCTTTGTAACCCTTTACGGGAAACTATATCAAACTGTTAATTAAACAGAACATTCATGAAAGCCTATATCGTCAAGGTGCTGAAGACAGATTTCATAACCCACAACGTAAAACGATTTAAAGTTGAAAAGCCATTTGGATACACATTCATTCCCGGTCAGGCCACTGAAATTTCAATTAATAGGGCTGATTTCGAAAATGACTTGAGGCCGTTCACTTTTACAAGTTTACCGGATGCCGATCACCTTGAATTCATCATCAAAATTTATACGGGGCATCAGGGCATGACTGAAAAACTTTTAGATGTGAATGAAGGAGATGAATTGATTGTTCACGAGGTTTTCGGAACAATCCGGTATGAAGGTCCGGGATTATTTATAGCTGGTGGTGCCGGTATTACTCCTTTCATCGCCATTTTAAGACATTTATTCTTTAATCAGTTAGCCACGCAAAATCAACTGACTCAAAGCAGATTGTTATTTGCTAATCGAACCGAAGAAGACATTATATTAAAGAGTGAATTACAAAGCATTCTTTCAGAAAACTATCACGATGTGATCGAAGTATCTGTATCCGGGAAACCAGGAAAGCGTATTGATAAGGAATTACTTAAGCAATATATAAGTCCTAAGACGCATTATTACTACGTTTGCGGTCCTGATAAATTTACTGAGGCAATGGTTAATAGTCTGACTGACCTTGGGGTTTCTAAATCGCAAATTATTTTGGAGCAATAAATATCCGAATCAGAACCAGGCGACAAACAGGTCATGATTCAGATATTTAACAGTTACAGCTTCAATCCAAAAAGCAGCCTGATCCATTTAAGTCTCCGGATTACTTCAAAAGCCCCAAAACATCCGGCAAGGGTAAACAGCAACACTAACACAAATTGAATCCTCACATCAATTGTCGTAGGGAAAATTAACATCGAGCCTAAATACAGAAATAACATATGCAAAATATAAACAGGATAAGCAGCCTGACTCAGGTAGGCAAGCACATTACCTCCACGGTTTAAATACTGAAAAGCAAAAGCGAAGACTGAAATGACCCAGCATTGTGATTCGGTAACGAGCAAGTACAATGGCGTGTTCATTTTCCAGTATAGCAACCGAATAACAAACAGGGTGATTGCAATGGAAACAAACATCCATTTGAATTTCATGATCATATTCCAGAATCCGGAGCCGCTCAGTACAAAACAGAAACCGAAAAAGAAAGCAAGTAATCCTAAAATAAATCCATGCCAGGTCATAGCATACATTTCATATGGAAATGGCTTTAGAATTACGGCCTCCAAAGTAAAGGCGGCAATCACCGGAATAAGTCCAAATGGAGTACGGAATAATTTTGCAATTCCCTTTGCTAATTTTCCATTCTCATTTCTTTTCAGATAGATGAACAGCGGAGAAAATACAATCACATAAATGAAAATGTTCGCTAAAAACCACAAGTGACCTGGATCGAACGTGTATTTCATATCCAAGTTGTAATAATGTTGCCATAAAAACAAGTGAAGGGGAACAATACAAAACATCCCAAACACAAATGGAAGCCATATCCGAAATGTGCGTTCTTGTAAAAGTTGTTTCCAGTTTCTGTTTTGCATGGCGAAATACACTCCCATCCCAGATACAAAAAACAGCAATGGTATACGCCACACGTTGAGCATCATCATAGGAATCCACAACGAATTCCACGATGTCGAATTAGTGATGAATGCAATCATCATTCCCCACGGCTGAAAACCGATGGCTACGTGATATATCAAGAGCAAACCGATGGCAATTACCCTTACCCAGTCGATGAAGTATCTGCGATTTGAGATGTTCATAGTTGGCACTAGTTAATTCCGTTTATATTGCTTTTAACTAATAGTTATTGGTCCTACTTTGTCAAGTTGCTGCTCTAATCGCGTCCCTATGGGACTTGAGTTTCTTTTTGGCAATATTCTACCAGTGTTAAATCCCTACCGGGATTAATAATCCATTCATTTGTATTAAATCCCGCTAGGGATAAAATATCGGTAGCTATAGATCAAAAAATTAATCGAAAGTACCATAGGGACGAAACGTTAAACCCTGCGAAAAAGAAGACAAGCTTGGAAAATGACAAAGTAGGATAGTCAATGTCTAGTTTACTACTTCAACATCTTTGCAATTTCCGGACGTGTCTTCTCAATGTAGGGATAGTCAAGCTTCAGACCCATCGGTGCCAACATCTTTTCTAACATTTCATAAGTAGACTTTAAATCGGCATAAGGTCCGGCAACGTTATCGTAAGCAGTTGCTCCATACTTATTTTTGATGGTTTTATCGGCCTTTTTTTCAACCAACATTTTTACAATTTCAGGACGACAAAAAAACGCAGCTGTATGCAATGCTGTTGATCCATCATTGTTTTGAAAATTAATGTCGGCACCAGCACCGAGAAGGGTTTTTACCATTTCAGGTTTATCAAACAGTGCGGCAGAGATCAACGGACTTGATCCGCCAAAAGGGTCTTTCTCATTGATGTTGGTTCCCGCTTCCAGGTGCTGTTTCAGCACTTCCATATTATTCGTGATAACCGCGGTATGGATGTCGATGGTCGGTGCTTCCTTTCCATTTTTTTTTGTTTGTGCATCGCTTCCGCACGAGGCAAGTATGATTACAGATAGAGCAAGTACGCAGCTCAATGAACGGGTTGAGAGTTTTTGATTTTTCATGATTTTGTTTGTTAAGTTTTTGAAAAAATTAATGCCGTAAAGAACGGCTCGTAAGGCAGGGCCGACTAAATAATCTTGCGCACAAAACCATCAACTTTGCGGGAAACAGTGTAAAAATTGGTGCAGAGGTGTAAAAATTGAAGCATAGGGTGATTAAGAGACGGTCGACCACACCGTCCTGACGATGAAATCATCAGGACGACCCATCCTTGTGAAGGAGGGGATAAAGAGTTAAAATCGCGAATTGGTTTTTAGTTTTGGATTGTAAATGCCTGATGCTTCTCCAGATATTCAGTTTTTAAATGAACTCCATGAGATCATCGCTAAAAATATGGCGAATGAGCAGTTTGGTGTGACTGAACTGGCGGATGCCATGAATATGAGTCGGTCGAACCTGCTCAGAAAAGTTAAAAAGTCGACCGATTTGCCAGTAAATCAATTGATTCGTGAAGTGCGATTAAAAAGGGCCATGGAGCTTTTGCAAAACTCTGGTTCCAATGTTTCGGAGGTTTCACACCAGGTCGGATTTAACAGCGTTTCATATTTCATTAAGTGTTTCCGTGAATATTATGGCTTTCCTCCTGGCGAAGCAGCAAAACGGAGCGTAATTGAAATTCCGCAACCTCTGCCCCATCGTAAAACGAACAAAGTCAAAATTGCACTTGTTGCATCAGCAGGATTAGCCATCATCGTAGTCACAACTCTTTTACTCTACTATGGGGGCACTTCATCTCAACCATTGGAGCGCTCCATCGTTGTTCTTCCCTTTAAAAATGAAAGCAGCGACTCTACTAATATTTATCTGATTAACGGTTTGATGGAGTCTACCCTGAATAATCTCCAGAAAATAGAAGACATACGAGTTCTCAGCAGAACATCGTCAGAAAAATATCGCAACAGCACCAAGTCAATTCCCGAAATAGCCAGCGAATTGGATGTTAACTATTTTATAGAAGGAAGCGGGCAGAAAATTGGCGACCAGATTTTACTCAAC
>DASTYM010000319.1:0-10511 GCA_035764995.1 Cyclobacteriaceae bacterium
GCATTGATTGCACTGCAGGCGATGACACCAAACGCCCTTGCTGAAAACTTTAACACAACACGACAAGCCGTGTCGAAGCATTTACGAATTCTCACAGAGTGTGAATTGGTAAAGCAGGAGCAACAGGGCAGAGAAATTTACTATTCACTTGAAATTCAAAAAATGAAAGAGATTGACAGGTGGTTAAACCAATTCAGAAAAATCTGGGAAACCCGCTATCATCAACTTGACAATGTATTATCCACACTTAAAAAACAGAAAAAATGAAAAACGATTTGCTATTTGATTTTACTGTTGACAAAGCATCAAAAACAGTAACGATAACCAGGGAATTCGCAGCTGAGCTTTCTTTGGTGTGGGATGCTTATACCAAACAAGAAATTCTTGATCAGTGGTGGGCCCCGAAACCCTTTGCGTCAAAAACAAAAATCATGGATTTCAAAGTTGGCGGCCGAAGATTTTATGCGATGGTAAGTCCGGATGGGCAGGAGCGTTGGCAAATTCAGAAGTACACGTCCATTACTCCAAAAACCAATTTCAAGCTGACCAGCACTTTTGCCGACAAGGATGAGAACCCTGAATTAACCGGTTCTGATTGGGATTTGAATTTCAGTGAGAATGGTGGGGTAACCACGGTACGGGTTATGATTTATAATGAATCACTTGAGCGTATGGAGCGAATGATTGCATTGGGCTTCAAAGAGGGTACCATGGCTAACATGAAAAACCTGGAAGAGTTGTTGGCAACTTTATCGCAGCGAAACCGGGAGAAGTTGGGCATCACGAACTAAGAAGTTGGGCGTTACGAACTAAATTGATAAGTTCATGTTATCATGAACTCATCACTGAAG
The DNA here is from genome assembly GCA_035764995.1 of Cyclobacteriaceae bacterium. Lineage (GTDB taxonomy): Bacteria > Bacteroidota > Bacteroidia > Cytophagales > Cyclobacteriaceae > UBA2336. The sequence continues at coordinate 852 of DASTYM010000319.1, forward strand.
GAATTCATCGCCAGGTATGCCAGTTTTTCGGAGACTGATTTGAATCACATTTCTGAAAGATTCAGAAAGAAGAAAGTGGGGAAAGGCAGTTTCATTCTTAAACAAGGTGAGGTTTGCACCGATATTGTCTTCGTTGAAAAAGGCTGCCTACGTCTATATTATTTAAAAGATGATATAGAGGTTTCGGTTTGGTTCTCCTTTCAGGGAAACTCAGCAATTGAGATCTACAGTTTTATCAGCGCAAAGCCCTCTAACTATTTTATCGAGGCCATAGAAGATACGGAGGTCTTGTATCTTACAAAAAGTGAGCTTCAGGCACTTTACGAAAGCAACCCGGGAATGCAGGAGATGATGCGGAATTTTTGGGAAGACGTAATTCTCAATTTGATCGTGAGATTTACGTCTCTCCAGACCGATTCAGCCGAGAAGCGATACCTTGATTTGTTGAAGAAGCCCGAATACATGGAGTCTATCCCGCAAAAGTATCTCGCTTCCTTTATTGGCGTAACGCCTACTTCGCTTAGCCGAATCAGGCGGATCGTAGCCAGGAAGCATTAGTTGTCACAGGGCAATTTTGTTTCATTGAAGAGGTTTGCACATTTGTTTAGAAATAAAACCCTGAACAACTATGTACAACCTCAAGTATCACAAAGAAAACGATCCCCGCGAAGTGACGGAATTCATCAAGCGGTATCCGTTTGCTTTTATAACGGGCTGTGCCTCACAACAAAAACCAATCGCCACACAAGTACCCGTTTTTATTGAAGAACGGAAAGGGAAGAAAATTCTGAGCGGTCATATCATGAAAAATACTGACCATCACAAGGCATTCATACAAAACGGAAATGTTCTCATTGTTTTCACAGGGCATCACACCTATGTGAGCGGAACATGGTACAGTAACCCGTATACCGCATCTACCTGGAATTATATGAGCGTTCACATCAAGGGAACGATTCGCTTTTTGGATGAATTTGGTTTGGAAAATTAATGCAAAAAACTTCCCTGCATTTCGAGAACAATGACTCCACATCAACTACCGTCTATGAGCACCTGCCGGCAGAATTTAAAAAGTGGGCTCTTCAGGCAATCGTTGGTTTTGAAATAGAGGCTGACGAGATAGACACCGTCTTTAAGTTAAGCCAGGATCGGGATTTAAAAAGCTACCTCAACATCATTGAAAAACTTAAAGGCCAGGGTGAAAATGGTCAGGTGATTGCTGCTGAAATGGAGAAAAGAACAGCGCGGGTTTTCAAACAGAGGTAAAGTCTATTGTAATGGAATCCTTCAAAGCTGTCTGCGGATTACACAGGTAGTGTGGCGAAAATTCCACACTTTTTATCCGAACATCCCAATATGGAAATGGTTTGTAAATGGCATGATTTTGCGCTGAAAAAACTTAAATCAGGCCAGAATGAAGGATATTATCATATTTTTAACCACCCTCTTCTTAGGCTATATTTGCTTTATCGGCTTAGTATTTTTTCTGGGAAGATTGTTTTTCCCGGTTTTTGGCAAGGGTGAATTGAAGAGAAAAGCGATACGCTGGAAAAAAGACAGGGTTTCGATTACCACACGATGAGCAAAGCATTAATCATTGATGACGAGCTTGATATTTGTTTGATGGTCGCCAAACATCTTCAGAATCTCAATTTTGAAACACACTACGCGTTAACAGTTAAGGAAGCGCGATTAAAACTTCTCAATACTAAATATGATGTTTTATTTCTTGACCTGAATTTAACCGATGGTTCGGGGTTTGACGTTATTCAGTATATCAACCGGATGAATTTGAATGCCAAAATTATTGTGATCAGCGCCTACGATAGCGAAGCTAACAAGGCTCTGCAAGCAGGCGCAAATTTCTTTTTACCAAAGCCATTTGCGATCAAGCGTATAAATGAATCGCTGCGAGCATTGAATGTCTTACCCAATAATTTAACTGCCTGAGTATGTCAAATATTTTGGTCATTGATGACGACAAAGACATTTGCTTGGTGCTTTCCAGGTTCCTGACGAAAAATGATTACACGGTTGATGTTGCGTACACAGGAGAGGAGGGTCTTAAGTATTTGCGATCGACCGAATATGACTTAATTCTTTGCGATTACAAATTGCCTGACTTAACCGGAATAGAGATGTTGCAGAAAATTAAAATTCTCAATGCAGCAGTGGCCGTTATCATTATTACAGGTTATTCCGATGTAAAAACTGCTGTTGAAACATTTCGATACGGAGCCAGCGATTATGTAACCAAACCTCTTTACCCGGATGAGCTTCTCGTAACCATTAAAGAGACTATTTCCAAAAACCAGCAGAAGCTGGGGGCTCAAATTCAAAGCGAAGAGCATGCAAAAGCTGAGCGAAAAAGGATTATCGGTGATAATCTGTCAACCGAAGCCTTTCTTGTTGGTAAGAGTACACAATCACAAACTGTACAACGCCATGTTGAATTGATTGCACCTTCGGATATGTCGGTGGTGATCCATGGAGAGACAGGTACCGGAAAAGAGTTTGTCGCTCAGTCGATCCATCGATTAAGCAGCCGTGCCAACAATCCGTTCATAGCCATCGACTGTGGTGCCTTGCCGAAAGAGTTAGCAGGAAGCGAATTATTTGGTCACATAAAAGGATCATTCACCGGTGCCATTTCCGATAAGCAGGGAAGCTTTGAGATCGCCAATGGCGGTACCATTTTTCTGGATGAGATTGGGAATTTATCCTATGAGAACCAGGTGAAATTATTGCGCGTAATTCAGGAACGAAAGATTAAGCGAATTGGAGCCAATAAGGATACCATCATCGATGTTCGTATCATTGCTGCTACGAATGAAAACCTTTCTAAATCCGTGAAGGAGGGAAGATTCAGAGAAGACTTGTATCATCGATTAAATGAGTTTAAGATTCAACTGGTGCCGCTACGCGAACGCAAAGAGGATATTCTTTTTTTTGCAGAGTTTTTCCTTCAGAAATCAAATCAATCATTGAGCAAGAATGTTAAATCATTTTCACCGGAGGTAAAAAATTACTTTACGAACTATTTTTGGTACGGCAATTTGCGCGAATTGAATAATGTGGTGAAACGAGCCGTGCTCCTGACCAGTGGCGAAGAAATTCAATCGGACAGCCTGCCACAGGAGATCACACAAGCCAGCGTTGGTATGCACAATGGCGAGAGTGCTATCATTGAAGAAAATGTGGGATTGTTGAAATCAATAGCATGGACAGCCGAGCGGCAGGCTATTATCGATGCATTGGAAAAAGTGAATTATAATAAGTCAAAAGCTTCCGAGTTATTAAACATTGACCGGAAAACACTTTACAACAAGCTCAAACTATACAACATCACAGCATAATAGGATGGTAAAAAAATAGGTTATCTCGTTACCGAAATAACCTACCTACCTAACCTGAATATTAATACCCCTCCGCCTGAGGAGTACCTTTGTGACTATCTTTTATTTATTGGCATATAAATTAAAGGCTACGAAAAGTTGTGCGCACGAATTTTTAGAATCACCCAGTAAGGCCGCTGCTGCATCGCTATCGGCCAGCTTGACCATGCCGTAGTTATAGCGGGCTCCAAACTGAACATTTCCAAAGGTTACGCCAACGCCACCCAGTAAGCCTAAATCATAGGATTTTAAATTATCCCTGTCGATTTCATCTTCACCGTTGGCTAAATCTCCTTCATAGGAAATATTTGCGCCTGCCAAATAGCTGGTATATCCTCCAGCATGAAACTCTACCGACTCACCTACCTTGAACACCACCATTAAGGGTAGGTCGATATAATTTAAATTGTATTTCACTTCCTGCTGCAGCGTTCCGGAGCTATAGTGTGCCTCAGAGCCTCGTGTAGAAAAAAGTAATTCCGCCTGAAGGGCGACCATTTCACTGGCAGCCAATTGACCAAATACGCCCAGGTGAAATCCGATACGGGCATTTTCGTCATCTACATCGTCAACATACAGGTTGCTGGCATTGAGTCCTCCTTTTACTCCGGCTCTTGGTTTCATTTGTGCAGTGGCAACCTGAACTATTCCCACCCAAATCAGTACAGAGAATAATGTTAACCGTAGAAGATTGTTTTTGATCACCATATGCAGACCTTTTTTTCGTTCAATAATTGATGGGATAAAGATTGATCCAACAAAACCATGCCCTCTTTTATCCCGTTTTAGGCTGATTTTTTTAGCTATTTTAGATTTAGATAATGCGGAATTTCCACACGTGTAGCAAGTTGACCCCATGAAGAAAATTTATGTATGGCTTTCTTTTATCGGAATCGTGGTGGTTATTCTCATGGTCAGTATAATCACCTATTCAAATCTCGAAAACTACACAGAGGAGGTTCAACTCATCAGACATTCGGGCGAAGTGATTAATGTGACAAAGTTGATCATGTCTACTATTAAAGATGCAGAAATCGGGCATCGTGGTTTTCAACTTACCGGTGACACCACCTACCTGGAACCATATTATTCAGCAATAGCGATGTTGCCGAAAGAACTCAAAACGTTGGATAGTCTGGTGAATAATACACGGCAAAAAGATAATGTTGACTCGCTGAAAATTTTAATTCAAGACCATTTTCTGATCATTTCCAACATCCTGGCCAATGTTGAACACAGCGGGCTGTATATGGATCGCTACGAAAGCAAACTTTTAACACGGAGTAAAGACAATATGAATGCAATCCGGTCTGTTGGTGATAAAATTCTTCTGCAAGAGCAGTCCTTGTTTGGTGCGCGAATGAGTTTGGAAAAAACCTACCGTAAAATTACCCCGCTGGCATTGCTATTTTATACAATTATCGCGCTCATTGGAGTTATTTTCCTGTTTACACGAATCCTGAGTTCACTTGAAAAAAGTCAGGAAGCGGAACGTAAACTTTCAGAAAACCTGATTCAGCAAAAATTACAAATCGCTTTGCTGGAGGAACATAAAGTTTTGTTGAATGAGGCCGAGTCACTTTCGCAAATGGGAAGCTGGAAGTGGACGGAACATAATAATCATGTAGTTTGGTCGGAGGGACTTTACGCAATTTTTGATCAGAAGCCTGATGTACCGGTTTCGTGGAATACGTTTCTCGAAAAAGTTGTGGCAGATGATAAACCCCTGGTGCAAAAATTTCTGAATGAAGTGATTACAGAGAAAAAAGACTCCAGAATTGATTATCGGATTATGATGGGAGACCATATCCGGTACCTGTCATTAACAGCAAAGTCTCAACACGCCACTAAAATGGAAGGAGTCATTTTAGGTACTGTCATTGACATCACTGAAAACAAATTGTACGAGAAACAGCTCCAGCAGTATAATGCTGATTTGAAACGATCAAATGAAGATCTTGAACAATTTGCATACGTTGCCTCGCACGACCTGCAGGAACCCCTTAGGAAAATCAGGGCCTTTGGTGACCGGTTAACAGCTAAGTTCAGTCCGCAATTAAAAGAGCAGGGTATTGATTATATAACCAGGATGCAGGCAGCCTCAGCTCGTATGCAGCTGCTGATTGAAGATCTGTTGTCATTTTCGAGGGTATCACAGGCTGAAGGAGAGTTTCAACTTTTAGATCCTCGTTCAATCTTGATTGAAGCACTGGAAGATATGGATGAACAAGTGAAGCAGGAAAATGCTGAGGTACGCATAAGCATCATGCCGCCTTTCTATGGAGATAAATTTCAGATCAAAAGACTTTTTCAAAACCTCGTGGGTAATGCAATCAAATTTCATAAACCCCACGAAAAGCCGGTGATAGATGTGGGTGGAAAAATAATAGACAGAGCTGAAATTGAAAATGAAGTACAGTTGCTGACCGGAGCGCAATTTGTGCGCTTCAGCATCAAGGATAATGGAATCGGTTTTGATGAAAAGTATGCAGACAGAATATTCAACATCTTCCAGCGATTAAATGGCCGAGCAGCCTATGAGGGAACCGGTATTGGGTTAGCCATTTGTCGGAAGATAGTTGAGAATCACTGTGGTTATATAACCGCTAAAAGCATCGAAAATATTGGCTCAGAATTTATCGTTATATTTCCTACAGACCTTGTTTCTTAACTGAAAGAAGATTGTGAATCAATCCGCGAAACCTGTTGTTAAGGTGCTTCTCATTGAAGATGATGAAGATGATGCTTTCATCACGCAGGAGTATCTTGGTGAGATCGAAAATTTTTCATTCGAGGTTACCTGGCAACCTAATCTCGCATTAGCGAAGCGGGATATGCTGAAGGGCGATCGGGATATTTTTCTGATCGATTATCGGTTGGGTGGCGAGAATGGAATCGACCTGATAAAATTTATTCATGATCATGGCGTACTTACACCAGCTATCCTGCTCACAGGTCAGGGAGATATGGAAGTGGACTTAAGTGCGAGCCGTTTTGGTGCTGCCGACTACCTGGTGAAGTCCGAACTTGATGCAGCCATTCTGGAACGAACCATCCGGTACGCATTGAGTCAGGCAAAGATTATCAAGGCACTGGATGAAAAAGAGAAGAAGTACAGCTCACTTTTCGAGCGTTCTATTGATCCGATCTTTTTGGCATCCAGCAACTTTAAACTGGAGGAAGCTAACCATTCTTTTCTTAAGCTTTTTGGTTTTGGTTCTGATGAAATGGGGACCTTTAGTGTTAGTACTATTTTTGACAAGCAGGAAGACTTCCAATATTTCAAAGATTCGTTAAAAGAAAAGGAGCAGATAAAGGATTTTGAAGTTACACTCACAACAAAATCAGGAGAGCGGAAGATTTGTGTTTTAAACTGTGTGTTTATTCCGGACCAGGCGTCCGACTTTTGTTGTTACCAGGGCATTATTCATGATCTTTCGATACGAAAAAAAGCAGAGCATGACATGCTTATTGCCGAACGGCTTTCCGTGACAGGAAGAATTGCGAGAACAATAGCGCACGAAGTTCGCAATCCGCTTACCAATTTGAATTTAGCGCTCGATCAGCTGATGAGTGAAGTGCCTGCAGGCAATGAATCTGCAAAATTGTATGGTGATATTATCCAGAGAAATGCTGACCGAATCGAACAGCTGGTAGGAGAGATGCTGAATTCATCAAAACCGAAAGAAATTCATCTGCAATCTTTTTCGGTGGGCGAGATCCTGGACAATACGCTTGAATTAGCAATGGACCGGATTAATCTGAAGCAGATTAAACTGAATAGAAACTATGCGGGCAATTTTCCTAAAGTTTTGGTAGACCTGGAAAAAATTAAAGTCGCCTTTCTAAATATCATTATTAACGCCATTGAAGCGATGCCTCCGGAAATGGGAGTGCTTACGGTGGCTGCATCGTTGCGCGATGGCGTAATTGTGATTGAAATTTCAGATAATGGAAAAGGCATTCCGCCCGCAGATGCCAGAAGATTGTTTGACCCGTTTTTCACTGGAAAGGAAAGTGGGATGGGGCTCGGTCTAACGACCACCAAAAACATTTTGAACAGTCACAATGCCGAAGTTGAAGTTGAAAGTGAAGTAGGAAAAGGTACTACCTTCTACATTTATTTTAAACCTCCGCCTGAATAACACGCAACGTCTCCTTTGCGTCTCTGCGGTGAAGAAAGGATCTCACGCAAAGGCGCAAAGCCGCAAAGAAATCGCAAAGATTTTTATGGCAATACAGTCATATAACTTGTTTAGAGGACTGCCCGTTGCAATTCATTTGACAGGGTCGTAGGAAATATCTTCATGCCTGCATAGGTGAAGAGATTTTGAATTCGTTTCAATATAATGATTACCGTTCCCAGGGTTTCTATTTCAGAGTGAAATAATCGATTGCCAATGTTTTGTTCATCTTCATAATATAGCGTATCCACCAATTCATCAAGATGATGGATCGGTTTTTTGTCATCATCATATCGTGAATTTCCCATCAGTACAAAATGCAGCAGTGGAGGTGTTTTGTTAATAAGTTCAGTGATCTCCCGCGTACTGTAACTTCCTTTTATTTTAGAAAGGATGGTTCGCACCTGCGCGATTGTTTTTCTCATGGAGGCGCAGTTGAGTTCATTTTTTAGTTTTCGGAAGAACATAATTACCTGCTCATCGGAAAGCTTAGGACTCTTGACTGAATTCATGCTGTTTCAGTTTGGTTGCACCATCTGACTTCGAATATTGATGCCGATTTAAAAATGCTTTGAAATTTCGGCTCAGAACTGAAGTTTCACTTTAATGGTGGAATTATTTCCACGGTTTGGAGGATATTTTTCCAAGGCTTTGCAGGCAACTTTAATTAACCGGCTGGGGGTGGGAGCTCAAATTTGGATTTACCTGATTTACAATTCATGGCATAATGTTTTCTACACCTTTTAGGTCTTGATCGGTCTATCCTATTGTAGGATAGAACTGGAAAATATTGAGAAGGGAGTTACATGAGGGGTTTGTTTCTTCCGACTCCAAAAAAGGTCACTCAGTGGCCTTTTTTTTATCCCTTAATTCCGCAAGTGCCTGTTATTTGAAGATTTGCATCGGTGATTTTTCATTTAAATTGCCTGGATGGCGCAAGCTCATTACATATTGCTGGCTGAAGATGACGAAGATGACTGTATCCTTTTTCAGGAAGCGTTAGATGAAATTTCATTGCCAATGAAATTGATGATGGTGAACGATGGTGAGCAATTAATCTGGAAATTGGAGAATGACCAACTCCCGGATATACTCTTTCTTGATCTTAATATGCCCAGGAAAGATGGCTTTCAATGTTTACAGGAGATCAAACAACATGAAAAGTTCCAGTTGCTGCCGATTGTTATTTTCTCCACATCTTTTCAGCCCGATGTCATCAATAAGCTTTACGATCATGGAGCGCATTATTATATTCGGAAGCCCAGTAATTTTGAGCATTTCAAGAAAGTGATTCATTATGCTATTTCGCTTGTGCATGCTTCGTTGCAAGCCAATGAAATTCAGCGCCCCTCCAAGGATAAATTTGTGCTGGAATCGGGAAAGTTTAACTCCTGATTCCATCAATTACAATTGGCCCTTCTCGGCTGCCTTTACCATTTTTTTGTTGGCATAAATGGCAACCTCAACGCGTCTGTTTTCGGAGTCGGAGGCAGAAATTGGTTGTGTTTCTCCGTATCCTTCTGTGGTAATTCGGGTTGGGCTAACTTTTAACGATTCCAGGTAATTTTCAACGGCACCCGCTCTTTTTTCGGAAAGAGCCTGGTTGTAATCCTCTGCTCCGGTTTTATCAGTATGACCTTCAATGAGGATGTTGGTGTCATGATACTTGTTTAATGTTTTGGCAAGAGAGGTAAGGTTTTGCTTCGTTCCTGATGTGAGGTTGTATGAGTCAAAGTCAAACATCAAACCTGAGTCAAAGGTGATTTTGATTCCTTCTCCAATACGTTCAACTTTTGCGCCTTTCAAATCGGCCTGCAGTTCTTTGGCTTGCTTATCCATGTGCTGACCAATCAATGCACCGGTGGCCCCGCCAACACCTGCTCCAATAATGGCTCCTACAGCTGTGTTGCCCGATTTTTTACCAATCAGTCCTCCGATAACTGCGCCAGAACCCGCACCAATAGCGGTTCCTTTTGCGGTGTTAGAAGCATTACAGCCGGAGATAATTTGAATTGCTATGATAGCAATAATTACTAAGCTGACTTTTGAAAAACGTTTTACAAGTTTCATGAATTTTATTT
>DASTYM010000320.1:0-12574 GCA_035764995.1 Cyclobacteriaceae bacterium
GGATACTGGATTTCCTAACATCATTCGTGATGCCATGGTGATCTACAATTTCAACAAAAGATTTGCATTGGGAATCGGCCAAACAAAACTACCGGGCAACCGACAACGGGTAACTTCGTCAGGTGACCTTCAGTTCCCCGATCGCTCTATCGTTAATTCACAGTTTAATATTGACCGCGACTTTGGTGTTCAGGCTTACTACCGAAACAAGGTTGGTGGCATCAATTATGTTTTGCGTGGCGCGATTAGTTCTGGAGACGGCCGAAATTTTAATGAAGCACAGGATGGGCTTGCATACACCGGCCGCATTGAACTATTACCTTTTGGTGAATTTACAAACAACGGTGATTACTTTGAAGGTGATTTGGCCCGGGAACCAAAACCAAAAGTTTCCATTGGTGGAGGTTTTTCCAACAATGAAAATGCGGTTCGTTCGGGCGGACAACTTGGAAAATTTCTTTACGCGTCCCGCGACATTGAAACTGCCATGTTCGACTTCCTTTTCAAATACAATGGATGGGCGTTTGCGGCAGAATACCTGAATCGAAATTCGGTTGATCCAATCACGTACAACACAGATGATCCGACCGAACAAGTACATGTGTATGTTGGGCACGGCCAGAATTATCAGGGTAGTTATTTGTTCAGGAACAATTACGAAATTGGTCTACGCTACTCAAGGGTGGTCCCCGATGATATTCTTCAAACTGAATTAGGTGTTGATGATCGGGAGCCGGAGCGCAAGCAGTATACGATTGGTGCCACCAAGTACCTTAAGGGTCATCGCGTAAAGCTGCAAACAGAATTTACTTGGGAACAAGATCAATGGCCGTTACCTGAGAACCCTGACCAGGAATATTTTATTATGCGCTTTCAAATAGAAGTTGGAATTTAAGGGTTTTATTTATGGAGCTTTCCATCACAGTTGCGATTATCATTATAACGGTTGGTGTTAGCTTGTACGCCATGCGTCAGGCAAGCATTCAATATTCGCTAACGATGAATCCGTACATGATTACCCAGCGGGGGCAATACTACAGACTTGTTACTTCGGGATTCATTCATGGCGATCACATGCACCTGCTTTTTAACATGTTTTCGTTTTACTTCTTTGGAACACAACTGGAATATATTTTTCAATACATCTTTGGCGGGTTAGGTTCGATCTATTTCGTAGCGATGTATATTCTGGCCATTGTCGTTTCGGATATTCCGACATTATTCAAGCACCGGAACAACCATGCTTACAATTCCTTGGGCGCATCAGGTGCAGTATCGGCTGTTATCTTTGCATGTATTCTCTTTCAGCCATTGCAAGACATTTGCCTGTATGGGGTGCTTTGTTTTCCTGGTTTCATTTTAGGAATTATCTATTTGATTTATTCTTATCAAAGTTCAAAGCGTTCCCGCGACCGAATCAACCACGATGCACACTTGTACGGAGCACTGTTTGGTTTGGTTTTTTGCATTGTCTTATACCCTGCCTCTGTCCGAATATTCATCGAGCAAATGAAAGAGTGGCGCTTATTCTAAACAATGGAACACGTTATACTGGTTGATAAAGATGACAATGAATTAGGCACCATGGAAAAAATGGAGGCACACCGTAAAGGCGTATTGCACCGTGCCTTTTCAGTTTTACTTTTTAATTCAAAAGGTGAAATGTTATTACAAAAACGTTCCCAAGATAAATATCATAGCGCAGGACTTTGGACAAACACTTGTTGCAGTCATCCGAAACCAAACGAGCCAATTGATACTGCCGTTCAGCGAAGACTATTTGAGGAAATGGGAATCATAACGCAACCAGAATTTGCTTACAAGTTTCAGTACCAGGTGGCGTTGGGCAACAACTTGATTGAACACGAACTAGACCACGTCTTCATTGGGTGGTTCGATGGCGCACCCGCTGTCAATTCAGGAGAAGTGGAGCATTGGAAATTCGCGAATGTACAGGATATAAAAGAAGACATCGCAAAAAAGCCCAACGAATATACGTTTTGGTTTAAGCTAATTCTCAATCATCCAGAAATGGGGAGATTTTATGAGCAGGGGAAAAAACCGTAGGACCAACTACGGTTGATATAAAAAGGTTGAAGCGCTATTACGCCTCAACCAGTTTTTCCTTCTCGGATTTCTTCTCTTTCTTAGAGGCTTTTGCAGCGGCTCTGTCTTTATCTTTAGCGGCCTTTCTGTTCTTCTTCTCCTCTTTCTTAGCTGAATTCGCCACCGCAGAAGCAATCTTTTTAGACGACTTCTTGATCAACTTCTTCACCTTCTTGGATTCCTTCGTAACAGCTTGAACTGTTTGCTCCATCGAATCAGTCAGCTTCGACTTCAACTCTTTCTTCAGGTCTTTGTTTTTGCTCATAAATAAGTAGTTAAGATGTTCAAATTAGCGAAAGGTTGTCGGAAGATTACCCTCTTAACAATAATTTAATATTGGAAACAAAAAAGTGCTCATTGTGAGCACTTTATGAAAAGAACGTAATTCATTAGTTTAATTTATTCGTAGCGGAGCGAATCAACAGGATTACACGCAGCGGCCTTCAGGGCCTGATAGGACACGGTGCCCCACGCTATAATAATTGCGAGGAATCCACTGCCCACGAAAATCAATGGCCCAACCTCAACCCGGTAGGCAAAGTCCTTAAGCCACCAATTAGAAAAGTAATAGCCCAATGCTAAAGCTGGAACAATCGAAATCCCAACTAAAACAGTGAACTCTTTGGATAGCAACAACGTCAAATTCAGTTTAGATGCTCCCAAGGCCTTGCGTATACCAACCTCTTTTGTACGTTGTTCTGTTGTAAATGCAGCTAGCGCGAATAGGCCCAAGCATGCAATAAAAATTGTCAGACCGGCCAATACGGTAAAGCTGTTTCTGAGACGCATCTCGGCACGGAACAACGAATCAAAATCCTGATCAAGGAACGTATACTCAAATGGTTCTCCAGATGCAGATTGTTTCCACGAACTCTCTATCCGTGACAATACAGCCTGAGGATCTCCTTCATACCGAACCAGTAAGTTGCGGTACTCATTGTTGTTATCTTTGAGTCTGATAACAATTGGTCTCACCTTCGACTTCAACGTTTCAAAATTAAAATCTTCAACAACACCAATAATTTTTATAGGAGAAGGTTTTTCTCCGTTGTAATCCATCAACTCTTCATTGATAGGATTCTCCAATCCAAATTCTTTAACGGCAGCTACGTTGATCACCGCTGCAGCAGAATCAGTAGCAAACTCGCGGGAAAAGAATCGACCTTCTTTTATTGTAAGCTTGAGCACATCAGCCTGATCATAATCAGCGATATACTTTCCTGATAAATAGTCGACATCCCTGCCCTTCACGCGGAACACCGTTGTATTATTAACACCAGGGAAAGAATTGTTCGTTAAACTCACTCCTTGCACACCGGGAATCTGGGCCACAGTGTTTTTGAAAGCATCTCTATTTACGCCAAGCCTCCTGGTATTTTGAACATTGATAATATTGCGTTGATCCAATCCAAGGTTCTTGCTTTGCATGTAATCCAACTGCATAAACACGACAACGGTTGCGAGGATCAGGAAAGTAGAAACTGCGAATTGCACGACAACAAGCGTGCTTCTGACGCCTTTGTCCTTCATACCGGCACGCGCCTTTCCTTTTAAAACTTCAACAGCATTGAACGATGTAAGATAGAAAGCTGGGTAACTTCCGGCCAGGACACCAACAATCAGCGCGAGCACCAAAGCACCCACGATAAATGCAGGTTGAGTGAGTGCAGCAAATGTGAGTTGTTTTCCAACCAGCAGGTTGAATTGCGGCAAAATCAAATAAGTTGCAACAAGCGCCACTACAACAGACACGAGACTGTAGATAAATGATTCAGAAAGAAACTGTCCGATCATTTGAATTCGTTGCGAACCTAAAGTTTTTCTTAAACCAACCTCTTTTGCACGTCCCGCTGATCTTGCGGTCGAAAGGTTCATGAAATTGATACAAGCAATAACCAGGATGAACACACCAATCCCTGAAAAGATGTAGACATACTGCATGCTACTGGCGGGTTCGATATCGTCAGTGAAAATCGAATTCAGGTGAGAATCAGTTAACGGATAAATGGTATAGCTATAAATTCCACCCTGTTTTTTAAACTCCTCAAAATTGATTCCCAATCCTTCTTCAAGTTCTTTTCCAACATGGATCTTCACAATTTCCTCAAGCTTGGCATTTACATCAGCCACTCTTGTATTAGGGTTTTTGCGCAAATATGTCTGCCAAGAGTTGCCCGTCCATCCCTGATACCAGTCTTTCTCAACCGTTGCATACGAAATCACAGCATTAAAATGAAAGTGCGAGTTTGAGGGGGCCTTTTCAGAAACTCCGGTAACCTTGCAGGGCCACTTGTCATTTCCAATCGTAATAATTTTACCAATCGGATCATCGTTACCAAAGTACTTCGTGGCAAGCTCATCGGTAATAACAACCGAGTTTGGCTCCTTCAGAGCAGTGGCTACATCCCCTTGAATCAAACGGAAACTAAAAAAATTGAAAAAATTTGAGTCAGCGTATAAAACGTTTGATTCTGGAATTACTTTATCATCGTATCGGAATGCTAAACCCGATGCCCGGTTAGCCGGAATCATCCGAAGCACTTCTTCAACGCCCGGGATCTCTGTTTGCATCGTGGCGGCTAGCGGAATACAAGAATTGGTTGTAAATATTTCCTGCCCTGCAACTCTACCCTGCAGCCCCACTCGGTAAATATTTTCTGACTCTTTGTGAAATCGATCATAGCTTAATTCGTCCTGGATGTAAACGAAAATGAGAAAGCAGCATGTCATTCCAATCACGAGGCCTACAATATTGATGGCTGCAAAAAATTTATGCTTCAGAATATTTCTGACGGCAACTTTGAGGTAGTTTTTTAACATCGCGGTATATTTTTTTTGTACGGTAACGGTATGACGACAAACCTAATACGAAGGTTGCATCACCTATTCACTTTTCAAATTATCGACAGGGTTTACACGTGTGGCTTGAATGGTTTGTGATCCAATGGTAAACAACCCGAAGAACGCAAGGATTGCAATACCGGCTAGGATTGTCCACACATCCACGGTTACGTGAACAGCAAGGTTCTGTAGCCAGAACGTATTCATAAAATAAGCAACTGGTATAGAAATCATGAGAGCAATCAGCAGAATTGAAACATACCCTTTCGACAGGATATAAATGAGCGATCTGTCAGAGCTGCCGAGTATTTTTCGAACAGCAATCTCCTTTTTACGTGTTTCGATCGTATAGGTAGCCATTCCTAAAAGCCCCAAACATGAAATAATAATGGCAAGCGATGCCACAAATCCCAACACTTTAATGAGCGTTCCGAAAATGATGTCGTATAGAACACCTAGCTCGGCTTTAAAATCTTTTATTTCGGTTTTTAAGCCAGGATAAACTCGTGACCATGCATTCTCAACACTTTTGGTAGCTTGTTTAAAATCGCCTGTATAGGCGACCTGGATCAATTTGAATTCATCCGGATTATAGATCAGGGCCAATGGTCCAAGATCGCTTTCTAATATCTCGTGGTGATAACCTTTTACAACGCCAATGACCTGTCGCTCGGACGAATCGCCCTGCATGATCAATGTTTGTCCGATGGCTTCAGTAGGAGACGCCAGATGAGCGGCAAGTACAGCTTCTTCATTTATAACGATGAAGTTCTTATTTGATGCACCTGCTTCTGTAGAGAAAAATTTGCCTGCAACTAATGTAAGCCCCATGTTTTCGAGGTATCCTTCATCCACAGAAAAGTAATTCATATTACTCCACTCCTTGTCTTCTAATGTTTTCTTAAAACCTTCACCATAAGAAACACCGATCATAGGAAGATGCGAAACAGCGGAAACACTTTTCACATTCGGTTGCTTGAGCAATTCAGTTTTCAAGGTTTCAACAGAACCGTCACCTTTCTGAATAACCAGTTTATCTGTGGTGGTAAAGCCGTTATCGTTATGTAAGAACAAATTCATTTGATTGTTCAAAACAATCACGGTGAGGATGAAGATCATGGAGAGCGAAAACTGTGCAACCAAAAGCGTTTTACGTAAACCGACTTTCGACATCAGTTTAGTATTTCCAAGATCCTTTAGAACCTTCACCGGCTGAAACCCTGACAAGACACTTGCCGGAAATAACCCGGCAATAATTCCAACAATAAACGCCAACACAACAAATACTCCATAAACAACATAGTTTGCCGAGAGATCCCACTTTAAGAAACGTGCAAATGCAAGATCAACGATGAATGGTCGCAACATGTAAATGATTACTACGGCCAGCACCAATGCAAACAAGGAAATGATGACAGACTCGCTTAAAAATTGCGTAAACAACTGAAAGCGGGATGCTCCGGTAACTTTTCTTACACCTATTTCTCGGGCACGATTTAGCGAGCGCGCAATCGAGAGGTTGGTGAAATTAAAGCATGACGTGATCAAGATAATTCCTGCAATCCCGGAAAGGAAATAAATAATAAACCAAGGCATAAACGGACCGATGGGATTGTTCATCATACGGCCAGGAACGATATCTAACAGGTTCTGCAAATCATACTTTAAAACACTGGTGTGCGGAGGCTGCAAATTGGCGTAATGGGCCTTGCTGATTTTTTCGAGGTGAGGTTTGATGTCGTCAGCCGTAGTTCCATCTTCGAGCAGCAGGTAAACCCAGCCAACATACCAATTGTGCCAGTTGTCGAGATCGTTTGATAAAACATTAGAGGTCACGAGACTCTTCATAGTGGCCATGCTAGCGAAAGCATCTCCAACAATATGAGAGCGGTTTTCTGTTTCCTTGATAACACCAGTTATTTTGTAGGTACCAAGCTTTCCAACTTTAATCGACTCTCCTACCGGATTTTCTGTCTTAAATAATTTCTCAGCTGTTTTCTGCGTGAGTACAACGGAGTATGGCTCCACTAACGCAGTTGCCGGATCGCCATATAAAAGTTCATGATTAAAAACTTCCAGCACTTCGGGGTCGGCAAAGAAGCCGCTAACCGGAATATTCACATCGTGATTCGGCTCAAGCTCCATCCAGTTGTTTCCGAAACCGCGCACCAGCCGAACAGCCTTTTCAACACCCGTGTAATTATTCAGCAACTCATCGCGAATCGGTAATGAAGTCGTTGAGAATTCATTGCCAGGGATTCCATTCCGCTCTCTGTCATATGGAATTGAGGTAATGCGATAAATCTTATTGCTATTCGGGTTATGCCGGTCGACCATCATTTGATCCGCCACCAGCATAATTATTCCCATGCAGATTGACATGGCCACCGCTAATCCAAAAATGTTTATAAACGAAAATATGCGGTGCTTACGAATGGTACGAAGCGCAACCAGGATATAGTTCTTTAGCATGACAGGTTTTTTTAGACCGAAAACAAAACTTAGACGCTTAGATTTGATTTAGGTTACAGGAGCTGTCATGTTATCGCACGTGTAAAAAGGGTGATAAAAAAAGAAGGCGCACACATACGCCTTCCTCATCGATCATTCATCCCTGAGCACGAGTGCCGGGTTCAAGCGGGTTGTTTTATAAATCTTGTATCCTATCGATAATGCAGAGGCCACGAACAATATGGTTGCTGAAATAACCATAGAAGTAATGGTCACTTTTTGGTAATAATCCCAAATGCTTTCCATTAACATAGCAGACATCCACCAACCAAGAGCAGCCCCAAATACGCTGGCGATAGACAGGATAATAATAAATTCTTTATTGATAACCTTGGTCAAATTACCAACTGAAGCGCCCAATACTTTGCGTACGCCAATCTCCTTCATTTTCTTGATGATGTTCAATGAAACCAGTGTGAACAACCCTGTTGCAGAAAGCATGAGTGCAACCACGCCTAAGAAGACGAACATTTTAACCAGGTTGGCATTCACCGTGTCTGCCTCGACCATTTCTTCATCCATATAATTTCCCTCGTACATCTTGTCGGGGAAAATTTCTTTCCACTTGGCTTCCATGTATTTGTTAACATCCACAAGTTTATCAGCCGGTGCCTTTACCAGGATATGGTTTACATTTTCTTTTGAAGCATAGCGGAACATAATGGGGTCCATACGCTCCCACAATCCATTATTGTAAATATCCTGAACCACACCCACCACATAATACCTCACCGAGTCAAGCCAAATAATTTCTTTACCGATCGGTTTGGTCATACCAAACTTTCGAGCAAGACCTTCGGTAATGATGACCGATTCTTTCCTATCGGTCTCTGAATCGAGTTCAAAATTTCTTCCTTCTTTAAGGTTAATGTCGAGCGCTGCCAGGTAGTCGGCACTAACATCCATAATATCAACTTCGATCTCTTTATCTTCATGTTTGATTGGATCGTTAAAACCTGATCTATACAAATGTGCTTGCGTGCCCGTAATGGAAATGATATCAGGATTTCCATCCAATGCGTTACGATAGGTTTCAAATTCAGATCGTCCGTTAACATTCGTAAAAACAATCCCCTTTCGCGCAAAGCCCATATCAAAATCACGTTGGAACGTGGCATTGTCGGTAAATGCAAAACTGCAAACGATACCTGTTAATGAAATTGCAAATTGTAAACATAGCAGCACGCGCGTAAATAAATTTGTACCGCCAAACTTCAACGTACCTTTTAAAATACTCACAGGCTGAAACTTGCTGATATAGAATGCCGGATAGGCTCCAGCCAACAGACTGGTAAACACCAACGTCAGGACTAAAAAAATCGTAAAGTTTGGTTTGCCGAAATAGTTGGCTGTCAAATTGAAGTCAGGCCATAGTTTATTGAATGCCGGCATGAGAAATAACTTCTCGATCAGCACGCCAACCGCCAATGCCAAAAAACAAACCAACGCAGTTTCTCCTATAAATTGAATTATCAAATGTTTACGGGTACTTCCCATCACTTTGCGTATTCCAATCTCTTTTAATCTACGTGAAGAAATAGCAACAGCAGTATTCGTTAGATTAAAAATTGCAATGAGCAATACAAACCCGCCCATCATGCCAATGCCGATGACAGCGGCTAATGGAGATCCATCCCGTGTCCAGGTTCCGTTCTTGTCGTTGTAGCTGTCGCGGACTGCCATACCTTCGAAGGGCTCAACCAAAAAATGGTCGATGATAAAATCTTCACGAATCTTATTATTGTTCTCAGCATACGGTTTGATCTGAGTCTCGATGGACGCTACGCGACTTGGGTCTTTGATCTGAACAAACAACGTATTTCTAAAGCGCCAGGCATTTTCATCATAACCCGGTGTATTGTCAAACTCAAATGTGTTGTCGTAATGCGAATATGCACTTCCGAAGAAGCTCGAATTACTTGGTTGCTTTTTAAATACTCCGGCCACAACATATTCTTTTGTCTTGCCGCTGTCGAGTACTTGCGTTATCAATTTTCCGAGCGCCTTATCTTGTCCGAAGTATTTGATCGCCAGTTCATCACTGATACAAATCTCATTGCGGTCCTTCAAATCACCATTTCCCTCAACAAATTCAAACGTAAAAACTTTAAAAAATTCCGGGTCTACATAGTTCACATCGCCACCAAACAATTCAGTTTTTACCCTAAAGTTTCCGCCACCGGGTGAGTACCGAATAACCTCATCAACCTCCTTCACATTTTGCTTGATGGCATTACCCAACGCAATGGGTACATAACCAAATTCGGTTAATTCATTTTGGAACTTGCGAACCGATCCAATGCGGTAAAGCGTAGACGCGTTCGTGTGGTTGTTGTCAAAGCTTGCGTTAAAGTCATAATTAAAATAACCAATAATGCAGCACGCGATGGCAATGCCCATTCCGAAAATATTGATGAACAAGTACAACTTGTTCTTCAACATATTGCGCAAGGTAATCAGGAGTTGGTTTTTAAGCATGATTGAGGGTTTTGTTATAGACTCACGAATAAGACTACAGGTTGCACGTTTGTCAAAGTAAATGCCAGTTCAGAAATGAATGAAATCAATAAAAATTGATTGTTTTCCTAAACAAGATTGTACGCATCCGTACAGATGCTTGTTCGCTTTTAAATAAAAAAGCCTACTACCCTGATTTATAGGACAGCAGGCTTCTTACCTAAACCTTATTTTAAATATGGAAATGCTCCTTGATGTTCTCAGTTACCACCTTACCATCGAATAAGTTCACAATACGGTGCGCATAGTTCGCATCATACGGAGAGTGTGTTACCATGATGATGGTTGTACCCTCCTCATTCAATTGAGAAAGAAGCTTCATTACTTCTTCACCATTGGCAGAGTCAAGGTTACCGGTAGGTTCATCGGCTAATATTACTTTTGGTTTTGCCACAATAGCGCGTGAGATCGCAACACGCTGTTGTTGACCACCTGATAATTGCTGGGGGAAGTGGTTTCTGCGGTGCATGATGTTCATGCGCTCCAACACTTCTTCAACACGTGTCTTTCTTTCTGCAGCCGGTACTTTCATGTACAATAATGGAAGTTCTACGTTTTCGAACACCGTTAACTCGTCAATCAGGTTAAAGCTCTGGAATACGAATCCAATAGAGCCTTTGCGCAATTGCGCACGCTGACGCTCAGAATACTTTGAAACCTCATGCTCACCGAAATTATATTCACCGTTAGAAGGGTTATCCAGTAATCCAAGGATGTTCAACAAAGTTGATTTACCACAACCTGAAGGTCCCATGATGGCTACGAATTCGCCCTCCTTGATGTCCAGGTTAATGTTATTCAGTGCGGTCGTTTCCACCTCTTCGGTGGTGTAGACTTTCTCTAGATTCTTTAGTTTAATCATGGCTGGTTGTATTTACGAGTTTGTTTGAGGATGATTTAAGTTGGTGTTTTGTCTTATTGTCAATTCAATTTATACTTCATTTTCAGAAAAAAGTTACAAACCTTAGTTCAAAACAAGTACTTCATTGTCTCCGAAGTTCTCATATGAGCTTGTAATAACTTTGTCGCCTGGCTGAAGGCCTTCCAGTACTTCAAAGTTTTCGGTGTTCTTTCTGCCCAATTTGACGTTTCTTTTGGACGCGCGGTTACCGTCACCTTCCAATACATACACCCAATTACCTCCAGTGTCTTTATAAAATCCACCAACAGGCAACAGCAATTCTTCTGACGATTGACCTAACTCAATCCTTAAGCGCAACGACTGGCCTCTTCGTATGCCCGCTGGAGTTTCACCGACAAAATTCATATCCACAGTAAATCTTCCATTTTGAATCGTTGGATAGATGTATGTAATCTGCAGCTCATAATCCTTGTTATTGTAGCTGGTTGTTGCATGTAATCCCTGAGATATACGTGGATAATACAATTCATCAATCTCCACACGCACCTTATAACTTCCAACGATATCAACCTGACCCAGGCGCTGGCCTTGATTAATACTTTGACCGGCATCCAGCTGAGGTCGTGAAAGCTGTCCGTCTATTGGAGCCCGAATAATCAGGTTATCCAGAATTTGCCCAACACCGTCAAGGCTCTTGCTCATTCGTCTTTCTGAAAGTGTTGTCTCGCGTAACTGGCGAATTCTATCAATGGAATCATTCTTGTATACTTCGTACGTGATTCGCTTTCGCTCAAGATTATATTTATAGTCCGCTTCAGTCCTTTCAAATTCCTGCTTGGCAATAAGCTTCTTCTCATATAGTTGCTTCTGACGCTGATATTGAGGCGCTAGAATAGCAAGTTGATTATCAATGGCTGCTAACTGCTGACGTTGATCCAAATCATTCTTCATGATATTCAACCGGGTTTCACGAGCCCGGTTAATACTTTCATTAAATGATGCTTCTTGTTGAAGGACTGTTAATTCCCGATTAAGGTTGCTCAGCTCCAAAATAATATCACCTTGTTTTAACATGGCACCGCTTTCGGCAACTACTCTTTTGATAGTACCGCCTTCAACAGCATCGAGATATACAGTGCGACTGGGTTCAACGGTTCCTGTTTGAGGGATGAATTCAAGAAACACTCCACGGCCAACGGTGGAAATGGTAATCTTTTCTTTCTCCACTTTCAGTCTTGAACGTCTGTCGGCAAAAATAAACTGGTAAGCGATAAACACTACAAATAATGCAATCCCACCAAAGGTGGCGATACGCTTGAGCGTCCACTTTTTTTTGGCAATTTTCTTATCCATTCGTACTAATTAAACTTGTTTGTAGTGGTTCAGACACACTGATTCTTTACTATTTGTCGACCCTAAAGCCAACAAGTGTGCCAAGTGCCGGAAAGGCGGTTAATGCATTCAAATAAGCCTTAATTAAACTCGATTTCCGTTCACATATGAACGACCTTGTCCGCAATCGAACATAAAAACACTTGAATTTTAGCGAATAAGCTTGATTTTGAATAACCTTGCGCGAAATCGCTATTCGGTATCAGTTTTGCCCAGTAGCGGACATAACTGATCGCTCATGGAACAAAAACAAGGTAAGATTCTCATCGTTGATGATAACGAAGATTTGCTCAAAGCAGCAAAAATGTTCCTCAAGCGCCACTTCTCCCAGGTCGATATAGAGAA
>DASTYM010000321.1:0-5006 GCA_035764995.1 Cyclobacteriaceae bacterium
CTGGCGGATTCGTTGATTTCCATTGTCAGCGTGACAAATACGCCTTCACAACAAGTTGCTACCAAAAACGGAATGGTTGTCGAAAAACAAACCACCTACCGCGGCAATAAGGTGTTTATTTACCGCACCACTCGCTCTGATTGGCACCTAAGCCAGCCGCCTATCAGGAAATAAGGCGTTTCGTTTTTTATTTGAACAAACGCAAACTTTTTTTGGTAATTTCGGTTATCCAATAAAATGCATTTTATGAAAGCACTCATATTATCTACCATGATGTTAATAACGTCCACTTCCATGTACGATCTCAAAATGAACGGCCTGGATGGCAAGCAAATTGATCTTTCACAGTACAAGGGCAAAACGTTGCTGATTGTAAACGTGGCTTCTAAATGTGGAAATACTCCGCAATACGCAGACTTACAAAAGTTTCATGAACAATACGGAAGCAAGGTGACCATTCTTGGATTTCCTGCAAACAACTTCGGAGGACAGGAGCCTGGTACCAGTCTTGAAATCGCTGAATTCTGCAAAGCGAATTATGGCGTAACATTCCAGATGTTTGAAAAAATTTCTGTGAAGGGTGATGATCAACATGCCCTGTACAAATGGCTAAAAGAGAAATCTGGTCAGGAACCAACCTGGAATTTCTGCAAGTACCTGGTGAAGCCTGATGGTACTGTAACTTTCTTTAACAGCAAAGTGAAAGTGTTCGACAAGCAAATCCTCGATGCTATCTAAGATAGCCATAGGAGGAGTAATTGTAGTCGCTGTGGGTCTTATTGCATTTCTGTCGGAAAAGTTGTCTCCGAAAAAGGCACTCAAACCTGTTTCCGGTTCGATTTATGATTTCAGAATAAAGTCGCTCGATGGCAAAGAGATTGACTTCTCTCAATACAAAGGCAAAAATATATTGATCGTGAATACCGCATCCAAATGCGGTTACACGTATCAATATGAGGACCTTCAAAAACTTCACGAACAATACAGCGATCAAGTAACCGTGCTGGGTTTCCCGGCTAATAATTTTCTATGGCAGGAGCCAGGCACTAATGCAGACATTGCTGAATTCTGTCAAAAGAATTACGGAGTAGATTTTCAGATGTTCGAGAAAATTTCTGTGAAGGGAAGTGATCAACATCCGTTGTACCAATGGCTCGAAGCAAAATCGGGGAAAACACCTTCCTGGAATTTCTGCAAATACATCATCGACAAACAGGGAAATGTAATTGGTTTTTATCCGGCTACAGTAAAGCCTTTGGATTCAGCCATCGTAAATAAGATCACCCGATGAGAGGCTTACTGAATTGGTTTCTCAGTGTTCGTTCAACGTCACTTGATATAGCAATTCTTATTATTCGGATTCCGTCCGGCTTGTTTCTCATGCAATACGGTTATGAAAAATTTTCCAAATACAGTGAATGGTCAGTCGACTTTCCAGACCCGCTGGGTGTGGGAAGCCCTGTTTCATTAGCGTTGTGCATCTCGGCAGAATTATTTTCAGCCGGACTTTTGGCATTAGGACTTTTCACCCGGTTCGCTTTGGTGCCATTAATGTTTAATATGACTGTAGTTGCATTCGTCATTCACGCCAACGACCCGATGCGCGATAAGGAACATGCGTTTACTTTTCTTTTCACTTTTATAGCCTTGTTCTTAACCGGCCCTGGTAAATATTCCATTGATAATCTGTTCTTGAAGAAGGTCTGACACTCGCGCTCTTTGCGTTCTTTGCGCCTTTGCGTGCCATTTCTTTCACGTTAAGGCGCAAAGCCGCAAAGAGTCTTGTATGAGGTACTTCCGGTGATTTACTCTTCCGGATTCACCGGTAAAAATCCCCAGGTTCACCGGGAATATACTGCCAAACGCCCTTATGTTTTAGTCTTGTGCCTATTTAGCATCGTATCATTGCATATCAAATCAAATTAAAAATGAGAACAAGACATCGTCATGAAGGCAATAACCTGTGGTTCGGACTGATCATTTTAGCAGTAGGCGTGAGTTGGCTATTGGCGGAGATGAATCTCTTCCTGTTTCCAGCCTGGTTATTCTCCTGGAAAGTTTTACTGATTGGAATCGGATTTATCATCGGGGTTAGAAGAAGATTTGCCGGGATCGGATGGCTAATACCAATTTTAATAGGAAGCTTCTTTCTTCTGGAAGACCTCCCGTATTTTGAATATGAGATTCATCAATATGGTGTTCCGGTAGCCATCATCCTGGTGGGAACTTTGGTAGTATATCGCGCCCTTTTTTCAAAATCAAGACGTGATGATAAATACGAAGGGAGATCCTTTGCGAGTGCTTCCGATGAGTCAACAACTACGAGTGAAGACGTTATCGAAATCAACAACACTTTTGGCAGCACCAAAAAGAAGATCATCTCGAAAAATTTTAAAGGTGGAAAGATTACCAACGCTTTTGGTTCTACCGAATTGGACCTATCGCAAGCCGATATTGATGGTGTAATCAGAATTGACATCAATCAGAATTTTGGTGGCCTGGAACTGATTGTGCCATCAAACTGGGAAGTGAAATCTGAAGTGTCGATCATGTTTGCGGGAATTGAAGAGAATCGGAAAGTGGGGGTGTTGACTCCTGGTAAAACACTTCTTCTTACAGGATCCTGTATGATGGGGGGAATTGAAATAAAAAGTTATTAATCAATACTAAACTGATAGCGTTATGGAATGGTATGTGGCAAAACTTGTGTATCAGATTGTAAGCAACAAAGAAACAGCAGCACCTCAAATCGATGAACAATATCGACTCATTCGTGCTGATGAAGCGGGATGGGCTTTGGAAAAGGCCAACACACTTGGTAAACTCGGTGAATGCAAACTTACAAGCTATAAAAATTCATTTGTCGAATGGAAATTCATTAACGTAGTAGACTTATATGAAGTGGGTGAGATGAAAGACGGAGCAGAATTATTTTCCCATATTAATGAGCCATCTAACCTGGAAGAATACATGTCGGTCAGTAAATTGAAAGCCAGGCGCTGGATGGAATTTTATAAATATCAATAGTATCGGATTTACATGGGTTCATTCCTTTCAAGACTTTCAAACTTTCGATGGGTCATCCTGTTAGCTTTCATAGTTGACTGGATGATCTTTTTGATTTGGTTGATTAGTCATTGGTTTGGATTTGGATTGAAGATTGCAGTTTGGGATAGCGTTTTATTTACGACCATTTTATTAGGAACGAGTTTTATTGTGAGCTCTGTGTTTTTACGTTTCCTCCCCGGAAATCAACGCTTTTGGTATGCAATCGGTCTGAGTTTTTTGTTGTCAGCTTTATGTGATTGGGTGACACGCCAGGCTTTGTATCAGGTTATTGGCTTCAATGAAGCATATATGGCTTTTCTCGCAAAGTCGGTTCCGGTGCGCTGGAGTCTTGGCTTTTTGATCATGGTTAGCATTTCACTGATCAGTGTTTTTTACCGGCAACTGGAGCAGCAGCAAGAAGCTATTAAACGCGAAGCAGATACAGCAGCCATGGTTAAAGAGGCTGAGCTTCAGAAATTGCAAACACAACTTCAACCGCATTTTTTATTCAATAGTCTCAATTCGATCAACGCCATGATCCTGACAAAGCCCGATGAAGCACGTGTGATGGTTGAGCAGCTCTCAGATTTTTTAAGAACCACCATGAAACGGGCAGATCAGCAATGGGTGTCATTTGAGGAGGAGTGGAGATATCTTCAGTTGTATCTCGCAATCGAGAAAGTTCGGTTTGGTCACCGGTTAGATGTGAAATCAAAGTTAGAAGAAGGATCGCATGCATTACAAATTCCAACATTGTTACTTCAGCCATTGGTAGAAAATGCTGTGAAGTATGGTTTATATGGAACAACGGGCAACGTGACGATAGAGGTGAGCGCAATGGTTGATGAAAATTATCTTGGAATCAGGATATCCAATCCCTTTGATCAGGATATGCAACCCTCGACAGGAAGCGGTTTTGGGTTGCAGGGATTGAAGAGAAGATTGTACTTGTTGTATGCACAAAATGATCTGCTTCAAACGCAGCAGACGGACGGTATATTTACAGTAACATTAAAAATTCCGAAACAGGCATGATCAAAACAATCTTAATTGATGATGAGCCCTTGAGCCGTGAGATCATTAAGTCATACCTGAAGAAGTATGAGCAAGTGAGTATTGTGGAGGAATGTAACGATGGATTTGAAGGTGTTAAAGCAATTCAACAACACAAACCAGATTTGATTTTTCTTGACATTCAAATGCCCAAGATCAATGGATTTGAAATATTGGAGCTGATTGAAAGTCCGCCAGCCGTCATTTTTACAACTGCCTTTGATGAATACGCCATCCGCGCTTTTGAATCGAACGCTGTTGATTATTTGTTGAAACCCTTTTCTGAAGAGCGATTTAAAAAAGCCATGGACAAATGGCAAAGTAAGCCAACACCAGAAGCAACGCAGAAGGTGTTAGATACAGTTGCTCAAAATCCACAACAGCAAAATCGCGTAGTGGTGAAGACGGGAACAAAAGTAAAAATCATTCCACTTCACGAGATTCATTATTTGGAAGCAGATGACGATTATGTTCGCGTGGTAACGGCAGATGGCCAGTATCTGAAAAATAAAACGATGCAGTTTTATGAGCAGTCGCTTGATCCGCAGCAATTTGTTCGCGTTCACAGATCATACATTATTCATATCAATCAAATCACCCGCATCGATCCTTATCAGAAGGAAAATCATCTAGCGCTGTTGCGCAGCGGGAAGCAAATACCGGTTAGCAAGACCGGATACGCTAAGCTTAAAGAGATTTTGGGTTTGTAAATTACACAAATCCCTCGTGCCCTCTGTGGTGAAAAGATTCGTGGGAAAAATTTAACCACAGAGATTCTGTGTTAAGAACCAAATCTGATTTAGTAATTTTGCAATAAGGCGGCTTTATGCCAGCCTGTAAAGAAGAGCGGTCGTTTATTAAGTTAAATGACCGCTTTTCCGTTTTACACCAAGTTGGGCTGCTTT
>DASTYM010000322.1:0-19847 GCA_035764995.1 Cyclobacteriaceae bacterium
AGTTGGTAGGCCTCAGACTCATGAAACTGGAGCGAAAGCTTGAAATGCTTGTTTTTAAGGATGCCCGAACACGTGTCATTGAATTCCTGAAAGATGCCGCATCCTGGAAAGGGAGGAAAGTTGGCTTTGAAACGATGATTCCTACCAAATTAACGCATAAAGATATTGCGGCCCTTACGGGAACTTCCCGACAGACTGTAACAACAATTCTAAACGAGCTGAAGGATAAAAATCTGATCAATTTTGATCGAAGGAAAATTCTGATCAGGGACATTGCCGGGTTAAAATAGCCTCTCTACGAGTTGTCAGCTACGTGACAGTTCTTCTGAAAATTTGAACTCAATTTTAGCCGAGTCGTATTCAGAAGTATGAAGCCAGGACTTGCAGCACTCCTTATATTACTGTTTTCAATCGATGGTATTTCTCAAAAGTCGGAACTCAATGCAACGGGGGCTGTAGGAAATACGGAAGGGACAATCAGTCTTTTATATGGAATGGACTGGGAGGTTGGCAAAGAAAAAAAAATTGCCATTGGTTGGGGTGCTCGGTTCACCTCGTACTTTGGGGCAAACCAATACTATATAACAGCACCAGCTGAAATTACATCAGGAGACACCGGACCACTTGTCATCTTTAAGGAAAACATTGAAGAAAATATCGATACGTTCCTGATAAAATCTCCCCAGGTAAATTCCCTGAATGCATTCATAAACCTCCGGTATAAATTCAGCGAAAAAATTATGATTGGATTTAATATTGATGTCATTGGCTTTTCGCTTGGTGGAAGTAAAAATGGTAACTACATCAATGGTTACGAGGGAGCCATGGAGCGAGCAACCCCCACACCTTTTAATTTGTTATTGATCAGTGATAACGATAAGGGAAGCCTGAATTCCGAATTGTATCTTAAATACTATTGGAATGTCAGGTGGGGCGTGAAACTGGGTGCTCAGTTTCTGTTCACAGAATACACGACCGATACCGAGGTTCAACAGTTTCCGGAACCGAATGACAGGTTCAGAAATAAATCATTGATGGGCGCTTTGGGAGTCTCGTTTAAACTTTAAGACCATGAAAAAAATTGTAGGCATATTTTTATTGACATGCTTGTTCTCATGTGAAGTTGAAGAGAACACACCATCCAAACCAATCGATGATGATTTCGATGCATCTATGGCAACTAAATTGAAAATGGGAACTTTGGTTGGGATCGGAGGACACACCGCAACGGGAACCGCTACCCTGTATGAGGAAGGGGGGCAAAAATTTGTCGTATTGGATCCATATGAATCTCAAAATGGACCCGACCTAAAAGTGTATCTTAGTAAAAATGTAAGTGCCAGCTCATACATTAATTTGGGTCCTTTAAAGTCAGTTATGGGTAAGCAAGCTTATCCCGTTCCCGGAAATCCCAACATCAATGAGTACGGGTACGTTCATATATGGTGCGAGCAGTATTCAGTGGAATTTGGGCGTGCGCAGCTTCAATGAATTGCTCTGCCACTCAAAGAATTAAACCATTTGATGGGAATATGTGTTGTAAACTCAATGAAACTATCTATGTATAAAATCGCAATACTTTCGACCTGCCTGGCATTGTATGCCTGCAACAATTTTGGTCAAAGCCCGGAAACAAAAAAGGAGAAAACTATGAACAAGGTCCCAACCGTTGTGAAGACTGAAGAAGAGTGGAAAAAGCAACTCACCGATGAGCAATATTATGTCATTCGTCAGAAAGGGACAGAAAGGCCTTTCACCGGGAAGTATTATAAAACCGATGATAAGGGCGTTTACTCGTGTGCCGCGTGCGGTAATGAATTATTTACGTCAGATATGAAATTTGACTCCGAATGCGGTTGGCCAAGTTTCGATAGAGAAATATTAGGAGACAAGATCATTACTCAAGTTGATACGTCCCACGGAATGATCCGCACCGAAATTATGTGTGCAAAATGTGGAGGCCACCTCGGGCACTTATTTGATGATGGGCCGACCGACACGGGGAAAAGATATTGCGTTAACTCAGCTTCTTTAAATTTCGTAGCCGAAAAGAAGAAGGTAAACTAATTCTCTTTGCGTTCTTGGCGCCTTTGCGTGACAATTTTTTCACGCAAAGACGCAGAGTCGCAAATAAGCCGCAAAGAGATCTGATTTAATTATAAAGAGTTTGATAATATTCATCAGCCATTCGGCCTGAGTCGAATTCTGGAAGCACATCCTTCATGCTAGCCTTCACAATGCTCTTCCACTTCGCAGGACTATCATAGAACATAGGGATAATTTCATTCTCCAACACGTCTAACAAATTTTTAGCTTCAATCTTGTCGCGCGAATCTTGCGATAAAGAATCTTCTGTAGTTTTAATTATGAATGAGTTTTTTCCATGTTTAGCAAATTCTGGAACCCATCCGTCCGGTATCGATAAATTGATTGAGCCATTCATCGCTGCAGTCATTCCGGAAGTTCCTGAAGCTTCATGATACAATCGTGGATTGTTCAACCAAACATCAGACCCTTTCTTAAGGTGACCCGATAACCAAAGCTCATATCCCGTTACAACAGTGCAATTTGACAGATCCTTAGTCTTCCAATAGATTTCATTAAAGATGTTGATGGCGTCAAAATCTTCAGGGTAAGGTTTGCCAGCCCAGATAACTTGTACGGGGTATTTTTTATCAGAAACAATTTTTACAAAACGATCAAAGTCTCTCAATAATAAATTGGCACGCTTATAGGAAGCAAATCTTCTGGCCCAAACGATAGTGAGTATATTTTCGTTAAAAAGCTTTCCTGTTTGATTCGCGACAACCCTGAAAAGTTTTTTCTTTAATTCTTTCTTACGATTGATAAGTGCTTTATCGTTTTTCTTGGTGAGCGCACTGTCTAGTTCAGGGTCACTCCAGTATGTTCTGTTTTGTGCGTTGGTAATCGATTTGATTTCGCAAATCCCTTTGTAATCTCCCCACATCTTCCGTGCAACCTCTCCGTGAAGTTTAGAGACTGCATTGGCTCTCTTTGCAAGACGAAGGGCCGTGAGAGTGTAATTGAGTACGCCATTTTCAGGGTAAACATATTCTTGAACCTGCTGCACCGTAAGTCCATTGAAAAAACTCATGCTGTTCAACAATGGAATGCTGTGTTCTTCATTGCCAGCTCTTTCCGGTGTGTGAGTTGTAAACACAACGCGCTTTTTAACTTCCGCAAGGTTCTTGTATTTGTCCAGCAGGTAGAAACACATTGGCAACGCGTGCCCTTCGTTCATGTGATAGATGTCAGTCTTGCGCTCTAAGATGTCAAGCAGCTTTGCACCACCAATACCCAATAAAATCGATTGAGCAATTCGTGTTGTTTCGTTGGGATCATATAAACGATGCGAAATTGTTTGTGCCAGGTAATCATTTTCTGCAATATCAGTGCTCAATAAAAAGAGCGGAGCAGAATTAAAAACTTCGGGTTTGAGTAAATAAGCTTTTACAAAAACACGCGCTCCATGAATTGTGATCGGATAAATTATTCCAGTATCAGTCAGGAACGAATAATCCTTATCACGGAAACTTACTTTCAGAGTCTGATCCTGATTTCGTTCCTGATCGTAATAACCTTTCTTCCAAAGAATGCCAATCCCAATCAAATTTTGCTTTAACTCAAATGCACTCCGTAAGTGTGAACCCGCTAAGAACCCCAACCCGCCACTGTAAATCTTTAATGGTTGGTCTACAGCGAACTCCATAGAGAAGTAAGCCACCGGCTTCGAATATTTCTTATTGAATTTGTAGGGAAAAAGCGTTTTAAGATTGATCATATCAGTTAGAAAGGTGCGAAACTAATAAAACAACTGACATTGATAATAGAGATTTTTTTGAGAGACATCGTACCGGTAAATGCAAACGATTGATAACCTTAATTATAATTTATTTTGTTGAATGTTGCGTCCCTACGGGACTTACTCAAACCCGATAATCCTTTTCTACCAATGTATCACCCCGCTGGGTTTAGATTTCGATCCCGTGAGGGATCATATATTGGTAGCCTAATTGGAGATTATTTTTAAGTCCCGTTTGGGACGAAATAGCTGAGTGCAGCTAACCTCTTTGAAGATATTTTAATAATTCAAACAACGAGCTAAATGTTTGGCCTTTATAAACCCAACGCAATTTGTTTTCCGATCCTTCAATATTTATAGAATCCTCGCCATGTTCCTTAACCTCATAACCGTTTCTCTCCAACGCATTTCTCGTCCACAAGTACTCATATCCTTTCCCAACTAATCCAACGGAAACACCGCGATGTGTTTCGTGAAATACCTTTCCTGTTTTCAAGTCAAACCCTTTGAATTTAAACAATTCATCAAACGATCCGTTCAACACCAAATCTTCCGGGATACCAGTCAGAATTTTTTTGTCATAGGCCAACCAGACAAGGTCAGCAGTCTGCAAAGCCAAATCCAGCTCGTGCGTAGAAACCAAAATTGCTTTCTTTTCCTTCCGAGATAAATTCCGAAGCAAATTCATAATCTCCACCCGATTGTTCAGATCAAGATGGGCCGTAGGCTCATCCAACAATATAATAGGAGTGTCCTGCGCCAACGCCCGCGCGATCATCGTCATCTGCAACTGACCATCGCTCAACTCATAAACTTTTTTAGAAACGAGATGTTGAATACGTGTTAACTCAATTGCTCTTTCAATCAATCTACGATCTTCTTCATTGAGCTTCACATTCCAGTCGAGATATGGATATCTTCCATAGGTCACCAATTCGTGAACCGTCATGTTCACCGCATTAATCCTGTCAGTCAGCACAACCGAAATCAATTTGGGGTCAACTGCAGCCCCCACCGCACTCCCCGATGGGGGGACCACAGGGGGGTGAAGCCCCGCAAGTGTTCGTATCAACGTGCTCTTCCCAACACCATTCGGTCCCATGAAACAAACCAACTCACCCGCGTTGAGTTGAACATCCAGATTTTCAAAAAGAATATTTCTTTTTTGTCCATCGGTATAGCCAACGGTAAGATTCTTCGCAGCAAGTAAAATGCTCTCGCTCATATCCGAACCTTCTTACTTCTCAGAATAACCCAAATCACAACAGGTGCCCCGATGAGTGCAGTAATGGCATTCACTGGCAGAATTAAATCACTTCCTGGAAAGCGAGTCAGGATATCACAAAACAACATAATCACTCCACCACAAAGCACAACTGCGGGAATCAGCAGTTTATGATTTGTAGTGTCAATAACTAGACGCGCCAGATGAGGAACGGCAATCCCAACAAAAGCAATCGGACCACAGAAAGCAGTTACAGCTCCGGTGAGAATGCATGTGCCTATAATAATGAGCAACCGCGATTTTTTAATTGACACTCCTAAACTCATAGCGTAGTTGTCTCCGAGCAGCCAGGCGTTCAACGACTTGATTGATAAGACGGCTATTGTAATTCCGATAAGAACAGCCCCTGTCAAAATCTGAATCTCACCCCAATTCAAACTGCTCAGGCTTCCGAAGGTCCAAACAATGTAATACTGCTGATCTTCGGCTTTGCTTACAAACTGCAGAACACTCACAATCGATGAGGTAGCCGCCCCGATCATTAAGCCTATTATTAAGAGCGAAACATTATCAGTGACCCGTTGCGCAATGCCCAACACAATTAGAAAGATGACAGTGCAGCCGATACTGGCAGCCAACGCCAATGTGAATGAATGTGCAAAAAGAGCCGAACCCAACCCGCTTGACATCAAAAGCATGGCAACGGCCAAACTAGCCCCCGAGCTCAAACCAAGCACATCAGGTCCTGCCAAAGGGTTTCTAAATAAAGTTTGCATTAAAAGTCCGCCCAAGGCCAGCGCGCCTCCCGCCAGAATACAGGTAAGGGCTTTGGTGAGACGAAAGTCTATTATAATATCTGCCCAAACCGGTTGCGAAGGTGTCTTTCCAACCAAAACCTTGAAGGTTTCCGAAAGCGGAATTTGAACGCTTCCCAGAGAAATGTTGACCACGAAAAGAACAAAAAGCAGTACAGGCAGCACCAAATACCAATACGTTTTTAAGATCTTTGCCATTCTTTTCGGGTCAAAAACCTCCAATAATAGTCATTTTCGAGGTTTTATGCGGATTTGGAGTTTTTAAGCTCATTCATCCCAAAAATTTTAAATCCCGCCCTTGTTACAAAGCCTTTGTTTCCTATCTTTGCAGTCCTTTTTGGAGCCACATAGGCCCAAATCCTGAAAAACAGACATTAAAAGGTCAATTATATGCCTGGAATTATAGGACGAAAAGTAGGAATGACTAACGTTTATGGACCAGAAGGCGAGAACATCGCTTGTACGGTTATCGAAGCGGGTCCCTGCCTAGTCACACAAGTTAAAAACGAAGAAACTGACGGATACCGTGCAGTTCAACTCGCGTTTGGCGAGAAAAAAGAGAAGCACACTACAAAAGCTGCTCTTGGTCACTTCAAAAAAGCTAACACTACTCCTAAGAAAGCTGTTGCTGAATTCCGCGATTTTCGCGCTGAGTTTGACGGCATGGTTGAACTAGGAAAAGAAATCCGTGTACAAGACGTATTTAAGGAAGGCGACTTTTTGGATGCTGTAGGCACTTCAAAAGGTAAAGGCTTCCAGGGTGTTGTAAAACGCCACGGTTTTGCCGGTGTGGGTGGTCAAACTCACGGTCAGCACAACCGCCTTCGCGCTCCCGGTTCTATGGGTAACGCGTCTTTCGCATCACGTGTACCAAAAGGTAAGCGCTTACCAGGCCGTATGGGTACTGACCGCGTAAAGGTTACAAACCTGAAAGTGGTTAAGATCATGGCTGATCAGAACCTGATCGTCATCAGCGGATCTGTTCCAGGTGCTAAGAACTCAACTGTAATTCTTCAGAAGTAATGGAAGTAGCAATTGTAAAATACAGTGGTGAGAAGTCAGGAAAGAAAGCAAAACTTTCTGATGAGGTATTTGGTATCGAGCCAAACGACCACGCTATTTATTTGGATGTGAAGAGCTACCTCGCGAATCAGCGTCAGGGAACACACAAGTCCAAGCAACGTAACGAAATCTCTGGTTCTTCTAAGAAGATCAAGAAACAAAAAGGAACTGGTGGAGCCCGTGCGGGTAACATCAAGAACCCTCAATTCAAAGGTGGTGGTCGTGTATTCGGTCCTACACCTCGCGACTATTCTTTCAAATTGAACAAGAAAGTAAAAGACCTGGCTCGTAAGTCAGCGCTTACTTATAAAGCAAAAGACAATGCAATTGCTGTGTTGGAGGATTTCAACTTCGAAAGCCCTAAGACTTCGCAGTATGTAAAAATGTTGTCAGCACTTTCTTTGGCTGATAAGAAGACACTTCTTGTTCTTCCTGAGAAAAATAAGAACGTAGTTCTTTCGGGAAGAAACGTGAAGAATGCAAAAGTGACTACCGCAGATCAGATCAGCACTTATGACGTAGTAAATGCTGATAACGTGATATTCATTGAGAGCTCTGTTAGTAAAGTTGAAACCTTATTAAATAAAGCGTAATGAGCGTACTGAAGAAACCATTAGTAACTGAGAAAGTTTCTGCTTTAAACGAGAAGGGAAAGTATGGCTTTTTCGTTGACATCAACGCAAATAAGGTTGAGATCAAGAAGGCAGTAGAAAAGCAGTATGGCGTGAACGTAACCAGCGTAAACACAATGAGTGTAATGGGTAAGTTAAAGACTCGCTACACAAAAGCAGGTGTACTGTCTGGCCGCCAGCAGAACTATAAGAAAGCCATCGTAACGTTGGCTCCAGGTGAAGTAATTGACTTTTATAGCAACGTATAATTTTTTAGACAATGGCGTTGAAAAAATTAAGACCGGTTACCCCAGGCACTCGACACAGAGTAGCAGCATCTTTTGAAGATGTTACTACAAACATTCCCGAGAAGTCATTGGTGGTTACCCTGAAGAAAACCGGAGGAAGAAACAGCAATGGTCACTTAACGATGCGCTACATCGGTGGTGGTCACAAGCAGAAGATTCGTATCATCGACTTCAAGCGTGATAAGACGAACGTACCTGCAACGGTGAAAACGATCGAGTACGATCCAACCCGTTCAGCGCGCATCGCTCTGTTATACTACGCTGATGGCGTGAAGACATACATCATTGCCCCTGCAGGTTTAACTGTTGGCCAGCAAGTAATGTCAGGTGCAGATGTTGCTCCTGAAGTTGGTAACGCGCTGCCGTTGGCTAAAATTCCGTTGGGTACTATCGTCCACAACGTGGAAATGAAGCCGGGCAAAGGCGGAGCTATCGCTCGCTCAGCTGGTGCATTTGTTCAGTTGCTTGCCCGTGAAAACGGAGTAGCAACGCTGAAAATGCCTTCAGGTGAAATGCGTAATGTGTTAGATCGTTGCATGGCTACAGTAGGGACTGTATCAAATGCCGATCACATGAACGAGAGTATTGGTAAAGCAGGTCGTAACCGTTGGAAGGGTATCCGTCCACGTACACGTGCCGTTGCCATGAACCCTGTTGATCACCCGATGGGTGGTGGTGAAGGTCGTGCATCCGGTGGTCATCCAAGATCACGCAACGGTATGTTGGCTAAGGGTAAGAAGACTCGTCACCCGAAGAAGTATTCAGATGGTTTAATTATCGCTAGAAGGAAGAAATAATGGGACGTTCAATTAAAAAAGGTCCGTATTGCGACTTAAGACTTATTAAGAAAGTAGAAGCTACTGAAAAGTCTGGCAAGAAATCAGTGATCAAAACTTGGTCAAGAAGATCAACAATTATCCCTGAGATGATCAGCCACACCTTCGCGGTACACAATGGAAATAAATTTATTCCTGTTTATGTGACAGAGAACATGGTGGGTCACAAGCTTGGTGAATTTGCACCAACCCGCACATTCAAAGGTCACTCAGGTAACAGAAAAGACGTTGCTGCTTAATCATGGAAGCTACAGTTAAAAAAACTAAAAGATCGGTTCTCAAGAGAGAGAAGCGTGATGCAAAGAAGGAAGCTGCTAAGACAGGTCCTGTAACTGCAAAACTGGTGAACGTACCAACATCTCCTCGTAAGATGAGACTGGTTGCGGATTTGATCCGTGGCGTTCGGGTTAACCAGGCATTGAGCATTCTGAAATATGAGCCAAAAGTTGGTGCTGCTAAATTGGAGAAACTCCTTTTGTCAGCGATCTCTAACTGGGAGGCTAAGAACACAAACGAGAAGCTTGAAGAAGCAGATCTTTTTGTAAAAGACATTTTTGTTGACGGTGGTCGTATCTTAAAAAGACTGAGACCAGCTCCGCAAGGACGCGCACACCGTATTCGCAAGCGTTCAAACCACGTAACATTGGTTGTTGACAGCTTGAAGAAGAAAGGCACTGAAGTAAAATCCACTGAAAAAGAATAAGGAATGGGACAAAAGATTAACCCCGTAGGATTCAGATTAGGCATCGTTCGCGGTTGGGACTCCAACTGGTTCGGAGGTACAAACTTCTCTGACAAGCTTGTAGAAGATCACAAGATCAGAAAGTATGTGGATGCCCGTATTCAAAAAGGTGGAATTGCCAAAGTGGTAATTGAAAGAACATTGAAGCGCATCACCCTTACCATTCACACGGCTCGTCCGGGTGTTGTAATCGGGAAAGGTGGTACCGAAGTAGATAAGATTAAGGAAGAATTGAAGAAGCTTACCGGCAAGGATGTTCAAATCAACATCTTTGAAATTAAGCGTCCTGAGTTGGATGCCAAATTGGTAGGTGAATCAATCGCACAACAGATCGAAGCTCGTATTTCTTACAAGCGTGCAATGAAGCAGGCAATTGCTTCAGCGATCCGTGTAGGTGCAGAAGGTATCAAGATTAAAACTTCTGGTCGTTTAGCTGGTGCCGATATGGCCAGAACAGAACAATACAAAGAAGGACGTATTCCATTGCACACACTCCGTGCTGATATCGATTACGCAATTTCTGAAGCACAAACTGTGTACGGAAAAATCGGTATCAAAGTATGGATCTTCAAAGGTGAAGTATATGGTAAGCGTGATCTTTCTCCGAACGTTGGTGCAGTAGCAAATGCAGCAGCAGGCGGAACCGGAGCTCAGCAAGGCGGCCCTAGAGGCGGTGGCAATGAGCGCGGTGGCGACAGAAGAGGAAGAGGCGATAACCGTGGTGGCCGTGGAGGCGATCGTGGTGGCCGTGGTGGTGAAGGAAGAGGTCGCGGTGGTGATAACCGTGGCGGAAGAAGAAATTAATTTAAGAACCTGTAAAGTAGAACAGTAATGTTACAACCAAAACGTACCAAGTTCAGAAAGATGCAGAAAGGCCGTGTGAAAGGTATTGCCACACGCGGACACTCTATTGCTTTCGGTTCTTTTGGTCTTAAATCACTCGAGGCCGGCTGGATCACAGCTCGCCAATTGGAAGCAGCTCGTATCGCGGTAACGCGTGCGATGAAGCGTGAAGGTCAGGTGTGGATTCGCATTTTCCCTGACAAACCAATTACGCGTAAGCCTGCAGAAGTTCGTATGGGTAAAGGTAAAGGTGCTCCTGAATATTGGGTGGCAGTTATCAAGCCTGGTACTATTTTGTTCGAAGCGGGTGGAGTTGATAAGGCAACAGCTTACGAGGCATTGCGTCTTGCGGAAGGCAAGCTGCCGATCAAAACGAAGTTTACTGTTAGAAAAGACTACGTAGAAGGACAATAGCCATGAAGCAGTCAGAAATTAAAGCATTAGGCATCAACGATCTGAAAGAAAAGATTGCCAGCGAGAAAGAAGCATTGCGCAAAATGCAGTTTGCTCACCAGGTTTCGTCTATCGAAAACCCGATGAAAATGAGAACTACACGCAGGCTCATCGCACAGTTAAACACAGAGTTGAGAGCTAAAGAAATTCAAAAATAATTCCTATGGAAAGGAACTTACGTAAAGAAAGAATTGGAAAAGTGACAAGCAACAAGATGCAGAAAAGCATCACGGTAGCTGTAGATAGAAAGGTGAAACACCCGATCTACGGAAAGTTTGTTCACAAAACAACCAAGTTCATGGCTCATGACGAGAAGAACGAAGCAGGTATTGGCGATACAGTGCGTATCTCTGAAACACGCCCGTTGAGCAAGAACAAGCGTTGGAGATTAGTTGAGGTTATTGAAAAAGCGAAGTAATTATGATCAGCAACGAAACAAGACTTACTGTAGCAGACAATAGCGGAGCAAAAGAAGTTCTGTGTTTGCACATCCCGGGTGGTAGCGGAAAGCGCTATGCATCAGTGGGTGATAAGATCGTAGTTACGATCAAATCAGCTATGCCTAATGGCCAGGTTAAGAAAGGAACAGTGTCAAAAGCTGTTGTTGTAAGAACCAAAAAGGAAATCAGAAGAAAAGACGGATCATATATCCGTTTTGAAGATAACGCAGCTGTTCTTTTGAATGCTCAGGACGAACCACGTGGTACCCGTATTTTCGGACCAGTAGCTCGTGAGCTCAGAGAGAAGCAGTTTATGAAGATCATTTCATTAGCGCCTGAAGTTATTTAACATGGAAAGAAAGTTTAACAAACAGCCGAAACTGCACATCAAGAAAGGTGACACTGTACAAGTGATTGCCGGTGATGACAAAGGCAAGAACGGCAAAGTGCTCGAAATCTTAGCTCAGAAAAACAGAGCTATTGTTGAAGGTATCAATATCGTTACCAAGCACCAGAAGCCGTCTGCAGGTAAGCCTGAAGGTGGAATTAAGAAAACTGAAGCATCTATCCATATCAGCAACCTGATGCTGGTGGATCCTGCAAGTGGCAAAACCACACGCGTAGGCCGTAAGGCAAATGCTGAAGGAAAATTACAGCGGTATTCAAAGAAAACAGGAGAACTGATAAAATAATGGCTACTCCAAGATTAAAAGACAAGTACAAGAAAGAGATTATGCCGGCCTTGAAAACCAAGTTCGCGTATAAGTCTGTTATGCAAGTTCCTAAGATCGAAAAGATCTGTATCAACAAAGGAATGGGTATTGCAGTATCGGATAAGAAGCTTATCGATGTAGCTCTTGATGAAATTACGCAGATCACTGGTCAGAAGGCCGTTCCAACTCGCTCGAAGAAAGATATCTCTAACTTCAAGTTGAGAGCTAATGTGCCGATCGGTGTTCGTGTAACGTTGCGTGGCGACACCATGTACGAATTCCTTGACAGATTAATGAACATCGCTCTTCCTCGAGTGCGTGACTTCCGTGGCGTTAGCCCGAAAGGATTTGACGGCCGTGGAAACTACACCCTGGGTGTAAAGGAGCAGATCATTTTCCCTGAAATTTCAATTGATAAAGTGACTAAGATCAGCGGTATGGACATCACGTTCGTTACCAATGCGAAGTCTGACGAAGAAAGTTATGAGCTCCTGAAGGCGTTCGGGATGCCTTTTGCAAACGCATCAAAAAACTAAAGCATGGCTAAAACATCAGTAATTGCTAGGCAAACAAAAAGAGAGAAGCTGGTAGCGTTGCACGCTGCTAAGCGCAAGGCCCTGAAAGAGGCTGGAGACTACGCTGCGTTGGATAAGCTTCCTCGCAATGCCTCTCCGGTACGTCTGAAAAACAGATGTAAACTGACAGGCCGTCCTAAGGGGTATATTGGAAAATTCGGTGTTTGCCGTAACGTTTTCCGCCAAATGGCCTCTGATGGCAAGATTCCAGGATTGACCAAGTCAAGCTGGTAAAACCGGGTCCGCCTTGGGCGGAAGGTTTAAAAAGACATATTGGTTGCTGAGTATTAAGGTCCCTCCGGGGAAACCAAATAACAGTTTGAATAACAA
Source organism: Cyclobacteriaceae bacterium (assembly GCA_035764995.1). Taxonomy (GTDB): domain Bacteria; phylum Bacteroidota; class Bacteroidia; order Cytophagales; family Cyclobacteriaceae; genus UBA2336. Next base: position 12,777 of record DASTYM010000322.1, read on the forward strand.
AAATTGTTCAATATCTTTGCAGCCCGTTCAAAAGACGGGTTTGCTTTTTAGAAGAAAGGAGTAAGAAAATGACAGATCCTATTTCAGATTACTTAACCAGGTTACGGAACGCCATCAAGGCGAACCATAAGGTAGTGGAAATCCCTGCCTCTAACCTGAAGAAGGAAATAACCAAAGTGTTATTTGACAAAGGTTATATCCTGAACTACAAGTTCGAACAGGGCGAAAACCCACAGGGCACTATTAAAATAGCGCTTAAGTACAACGTTGAGACGCGCGAGTCTGCTATCTCTAATTTAGAGAGAGTAAGTACGCCTGGTCTTCGCCAGTACCGTGGTACAAGCGATCTGCCGAAAGTGTTGAACGGCTTAGGCGTGGCAATCCTCTCCACTTCAAAAGGAGTGATTACCGATAAAGAAGCCCGCAAGTTGAATGTGGGTGGTGAAGTATTGTGTTACGTGTATTAATGATATAAGAGTATGTCGCGTATAGGAAAACAACCAGTTTCATTACCAAAGGGCGTTACTTTTAATTTCTCTAAAGAGAATCACGTAGTAACAGTAAAGGGCCCTAAAGGTGAACTTACTCAGTTGATTGATGCTGACTTCCAGATTAAGCAGGAAGAAGGTGCAGTAGTGGTTGAAAGACCAACTGAGCAAAAGCGTCACAAGGCCATGCACGGATTGTACCGCGCATTGATCGCCAACATGGTAGAAGGTGTAAGCAATGGATACAAAGCACAGCTTGAATTAGTAGGTGTTGGTTACAAGGCAACTGCTCAATCAAATGTGTTGGAACTCAGCTTGGGATATTCACACAACGTGTTCCTGGCTGTACCAAAAGAAATTAAAGTGCAGGCTGTTCAGGAGAAGGGTGCAAACCCAACAATTATCCTGGAAGGTATCGACAAGCAATTGATCGGTCAGGTAGCTGCAAAGATTAAGTCACTTCGTAAAGTTGAGCCTTACAAAGGTAAAGGTATTCGCTTCACTGGTGAGTATGTACGCAGAAAAGCTGGTAAGGCTGCTGCTAAATAATTAAGCATCATAGATCGATAATACTATGGCAGGCAAGAATAACGAAAGAAGAACAAGAATTAAGGCAGGTATTCGCAAGAAGATGGAAGGCACAGCTGACCGTCCAAGATTATCTGTGTTCAGGAGTAATAAAGGTATCTACGCTCAGATCATCGATGATATCAAAGGCGTAACGTTAGCGGCAGCTTCAACAACTGAGCTTGGCGAAAAAACCAAGTTGAGTGTAGAAACTTCTAAAAACGTAGGTAAGAAGCTTGCTGAAAAAGCAACTGCAGCCGGAGTTCAAACCATCGTGTTTGACAGAAACGGATACCTCTATCACGGAAATATCAAAGCTTTCGCAGAAGGTGCGAGAGAAGGTGGATTAAAATTTTAAAAAATAGTATTGAGTATTTAGTCTTGAGTATTGAGACTAAAGACTAAGGACTCAGGACTAAGTACTAAAAAATAAGATATGTCAGTAAGCAACATCAGTACAGTAAAGGCCAGCGAAATTGATCTTAAAGAAAAGGTCGTAGCCATTGAGCGCGTAGCGAAAGTGGTGAAGGGTGGTCGCAGGTTCAGCTTCGCAGCAATCGTAGTAGTAGGTGATGGAAACGGAGTAGTAGGATACGGTCTTGGAAAAGCAAACGAAGTAACCGATGCAATCACAAAAGGTGTCGATGACGCTAAGAAGCACCTGGTGAAAGTTCCGATCATCAAAGGAACAGTTCCTCACGAAGCAACTGGTAAGTTTGATGGTGGTCACGTGTTGTTGAAGCCAGCTTCTCCTGGTACAGGAGTAATTGCCGGTGGTGCGATGCGTGCAGTACTTGAAAGTGCTGGTGTGCACAATGTATTGGCAAAGTCTAAAGGTTCTTCAAACCCTCACAACGTGGTGAAGGCTACTTTCAAAGCACTTTCTTCAATGAGAGATGCTGCAACCGTAGCGAAGAACAGAGGTATTTCATTGTCAAAAGTATTTAATGGTTAATACCATGGCGAAGGTTAGAATTACACAATTCAGAAGCGATATCAAGAGAGTAGAAAGACAACAAAAGACGTTGCGCGCTCTTGGTTTAGGAAAAGTGAATAAGTCAGTTGAAGTTGAGCTCACTCCTCAGATCAACGGCATGATTCAAAAAGTAAATCATTTGGTTACTGTAAAAGAACTGTAAGATGAAGTTGCATACATTAAAACCTGCTTCAGGTTCAACAAAAACCAACAAGAGACTTGGCCGTGGCCAGGGATCTGGTGGTAGCACTGCAGGTCGCGGACACAAAGGTGCGAAGTCACGTTCAGGTTATTCGAAGAAATTCGGTTTCGAAGGTGGTCAGATGCCTTTACAGCGCAGGGTGCCTAAGTTCGGATTTAAGAACAACGATAAAATTTACTACAAAGCAGTTAACCTCGATGCATTAGAAGCAATCGCAGGAAGTAACAAAGGTGCTGAGATCAGCTTCCAGTTGTTGGTTGACAATGGCGTTGTTGGTAAAAACGATAAAGTGAAAGTGTTGGGAAGAGGCGAGTTGAAATCAAAAGTTATTGTTCAGGCACATGCCTTTTCAGAAACAGCTATTAAGGCAATTGAAAAAGTGGGTGGTACAGCTACTAAGATCTAAGAATGAAGCGTTTTTTTGATACGATACGGAATATCTTCTCTATTGAGGACCTCAGAGTCAGAATCCTGAATACCATCGGGTTTTTGATCATCTTCAGGTTGGGTTCATTCATTGTACTACCAGGCATTGACGCCAACTTATTAGGCGCAGGTGCTCAGGGAGGTATCTTTGATTTGTTGAACACATTCCTCGGAGGTTCGTTCAGCAGGGCATCCATCTTCGCATTGGGTATCATGCCGTACATTTCTGCATCGATCATCGTTCAATTATTAACTTTTGCAGTTCCTTATTTTCAGAAATTGCAGAAGGAAGGTGACTCTGGTCGTAAGCGTTTGAATCAAATCACGCGCGTACTCACGATCTTCATCACAGGATTCCAGTCTTACGGATACATCCGTGGAACAATCGACCCTGCTGCGATCATCGATCCAGGTTTCTTCTTCTATTTCTCTTCAATTACTATCCTCATTGCCGGAACAATGTTCTGTATGTGGTTAGGTGAGAGAATCACAGATAAGGGTATTGGTAACGGTATCTCCATGTTGATCATGATTGGTATCGTATCTCGTTTCCCTGGTGCAATCATTGACGAAGCGGTGAATAACCGTGGAATGCAAGGCGCACTGTTGTTCCTGGTTGAAGTTTTAGTGTTGTTCTTCATTGTGATGGGCGTGATCATGCTTACACAAGCAACCCGCAGAATTCCGATTCAGTACGCAAAACAGGTTATCGGAAACAAACTATACGGAGGCAAGCGAGACTTCATTCCGTTGAAGCTTAACTCTTCGGGCGTAATGCCAATCATCTTCGCTCAGGCGCTGATGTTCATCCCGGCCCTTGTAGCAGGTATCTGGAGAGACAGTGATGTAGGTGCTTACATTGGTTCTACATTCTCTGACTTTACTTCATGGCAATATAACTTGTTGTTTGGTTCATTGATTTTGATCTTCACGTTCTTCTACACTGCGATCACAATCAACTCAAACGATATTGCTGATAATTTGAAAAGAAACGGTGGCTTTGTTCCGGGTATTAAGCCTGGTAAACAAACAGCAGACTTTATTGACACAGTGTTGTCAAGAATAACATTGCCTGGTGCATTGTTCCTGGTGACGATCGCGGTTCTCCCTGCATTTGCAGTGAAAGCCGGTATTGGTCAGAACTTCGCTCAATTCTTCGGTGGTACTTCGTTGTTGATCATGGTTGGGGTTATCCTCGACACACTTCAGCAAATCGAAAGCTACTTGTTGATGAGACATTACGAAGGAATGATGAAATCAGGCAGAGTAAAAGGACGTTCTCAATTTGCTGCGGCTTAAGTGCTGAATGGTTCACTTAAAGACTGACGAGGAGCTACAAATCATCAGGGAAAGCGCCCAGATTCTGGGAAAAGCTCACGGTGAAGTAGCGAAACTGGTGAAGCCAGGAGTAAAAACCTCGGAGTTGGATAGAGTGGCAGAAGAATTTATCCGGGATAATGGAGGGATACCATCCTTCAAAAATTATAACGGGTTCCCTGCAACTTTATGTATCTCAGTCAATGATGTAGTGGTGCACGGGTTTCCAGGTAAGTATGAACTCAAGGAAACAGACATCATCACCGTTGACGGAGGAGTGAAGTTCAAAGGGTTTCACAGCGATTCGGCTTATACCTATCCATTGGAAGGTGTAAAACCAGAAACACTGTTACTGTTAGAGCGAACTTATGATTCTCTTTTCAGAGGAATCGAACAAGCGAAAGCAGGAAACCGGGTAGGAGATGTCAGCTACGCGATTCAAAGTTATGTTGAAAGCTTTGGATACGGTGTAGTAAGAGAACTGGTAGGGCACGGTGTTGGAAGAGATCTTCACGAGGAACCTGAAGTACCAAACTTTGGTAAGCGGGGAAAAGGAGTGAAGCTGGTTCCGGGAATGGTGTTCGCGATTGAACCGATGATCAACCAGGGTACCAAAAATGTGGTGCAAGAGAGAGATGGATGGACGATCCGCACAGCCGACAGAAAACCATCTGCGCATTTTGAGCACACGGTGGCAGTTTTAGAAGATAAAACAGAGGTGTTAACAACACATCAGTATATAGAAGAAAATTATTCGTACAAGTGGCGAAACAAAAGTCGATAGAGCAGGACGGAACAATTTTGGAAGCGCTTTCGAACGCAATGTTCAGAGTGCAGCTGGAAAACGGACACGAAGTTCTGTCACATATTTCAGGTAAGATGAGGATGAATTACATCCGCATCCTGCCAGGCGACAAGGTGAGATTAGAAATGTCACCGTACGATTTAACAAAAGGAAGAATTGTATTTAGATACAAGTAATAGATAGAGCAATGAAAGTTAAAGCATCCATAAAAAAGCGCAGCGCTGATTGCAAAGTGATCAGACGGAATGGCAAGCTGTATGTGATTAACAAAAAGAATCCAAGGTTTAAACAAAGACAAGGATAATATTATGGCAAGGATACAAGGTGTCGATATTCCAGACAACAAAAGAGGCGAGATCAGCTTGACCTACATCTACGGTATTGGCCGCAGAAGAGCTCAGCAAATTCTTACCAAAGCAGGTGTGAACTGGGACAAGAAAGCAAAAGATTGGAATGATGACGAGTCTAATGCGATCCGTTCAATCATCGCTGAAAGCTTCAAAGTGGAAGGTACACTTCGCTCTGAAATTCAGTTGAGCATTAAGCGCTTGATGGATATCGGTTCTTACAGAGGTCTTCGTCACCGCAAAGGATTACCTGTTCGTGGCCAAACAACCAAGAACAACGCCCGTACTCGTAAGGGTAAGCGTAAGACGGTTGCCAACAAGAAGAAAGTAACTAAAGGTTAATCTTGCCTGCCGGAGGCAGGAGTTAATGAATATTAAATGACACAGTAATGGCTGTAGAAAAAAGAAAAGACAAAGCGAAGAAACGCGTAGTGCAAATTGAAGCAGTAGGCCAGGCACACATCCGGGCTACCTTCAACAACATCGTTATTTCGATGACAAACTCTACCGGTCAGGTTATTACCTGGGCTTCTGCTGGTAAAATGGGTTTCAAAGGTTCAAAGAAGAATACTCCGTACGCTGCGCAAATGGCAGCTCAGGATTGCGCTTCGCGTGCATTTGAACTTGGACTTCGCAAAGTTGAAGTTTTCGTAAAAGGCCCTGGTGCTGGTCGCGAGTCGGCAATCCGTACGATTCAGAACGCTGGTATCGAGGTAACTACAATCAAGGATATGACGCCACTTCCGCACAACGGTTGCCGTCCTCCTAAGAAAAGAAGAGTATAATAAATTTAAGATTTGAGATTTCAGATTTAAGAATTGAACTGAAATCAAAAATCTAAAATCAGAAATCAACAATAAAGAAATGGCAAGATACACTGGCCCACGAGTTCGAATCTCAAGAAAATTTGGAGAGCCTATTTTAGGTGATAACAAAGCTCTGCAAAAGAAAAACTATGCCCCTGGCATGCATGGCAAAACCAAGAAGCGTAAAGTTTCTGAATATGCTACGCAGCTTGCTGAAAAGCAGAAGGCAAAGTATATCTACGGTTTATTAGAGCGTCAGTTCGCGAAGTTGTTTGATAAGGCATCTCGTAAGAAAGGCGTTACCGGTGAGGTATTACTTCAATTATTGGAATCAAGACTTGACAACACTGTTTACCGCTTAGGAATTGCTCCTACGCGCAGAGCAGCACGGCAGCTGGTTTCTCATAAGCACATCACTGTAAACGGTGAAATCGTAAACGTACCTTCTTTTGGACTGAAGGCCGGAGATATCGTTGGTGTACGTGAGCGTTCTAAATCTTTGGAATCCATCACTAATAGCTTGTCTATACAAGGCGCTAAGAAATATCATTGGCTGGAGTGGGATAACAGCGAGTACACAGGCAAGCTCATTCATGTGCCCCTGCGTCAGGATATCCCGGAGAACATCAACGAGCAGTTGATCGTTGAATTGTACTCGAAGTAATTCTAACAATTAATCAAGAAAGGAATATGTCAATATTAGCATTTCAAATGCCAGATAAGGTGGTTATGGAGAAATCCGATGACTTCCATGGCACGTTTACCTTCAAGCCGCTTGAAAAAGGATATGGCGTTACCATTGGTAATGCTTTGAGAAGAATTTTACTTTCTTCGTTGGAAGGCTATGCCATCACAGGAATTAAGATCCCTGGTGTATTGCATGAATTCTCTACAATCGAAGGAGTTGTTGAAGATGTAGCGGAAATTATTCTGAACCTGAAAATGGTTCGTTTCAAGAAAGTTACTGACAGCTTCGAAAGCAAAATCACTGTAAATATTAAGAAGCAGAAGCAGTTCAAGGCGAGTGATATCGCTAAGTTCACTTCAGCGTTCGAAATCCTAAACCCAGATCACATTATCTGTAATCTTGATGAATCAGCTCACTTTGAAATTGAGCTTTCATTAGAGAAAGGAAGA
>DASTYM010000323.1:0-7834 GCA_035764995.1 Cyclobacteriaceae bacterium
TCCAAGTTCAGACATTTCTTCCTCGTTCTTCTTTGATCTTTTTCTCCTCAACAATATAAGCGAGGCCTAAACCTGCACCTCCGAATATGAATAGCATTGAAAAGTATGCTACTTCTTCCATATCGTAAGCGCGATCAAGGAAGTGTGCAAACAGTAACCCCGTTCCTGCTCCAATTAAAAGCAAGGCTGCCCGCAACGGACCTGATGTATTAGCCCGTGCTTTCTTCGTGAATAGCGATGGGTCAACTCCTTTTTCGATCATGGCCATCTTTTCTGTGTTTTCAAATTTGCGCAGGTATACGATCATTGTGAAGAGGCCTATAATGCCAATGATTGGAATAAATACTGCCAAAACTTCTACTGCTGAATTATCCATATTCTTATGTTTTAGTGAATTCTGCCGTTTGGACGCAGGGATAACCGGTCAGGTTACAGGCATTTAAACGCAGGCCCGTCATCGGTCACCGGTCACAGGTCGCCAGTTGCCAGTTACCGGTGACTGGAAACTGGCGACTGGTAACTAGTACCAGAAACCTGTAACTTGAAACGAAAGAATCACGTCCAACCACCGTCATGACAAACGAATATTCGCTAATTGATCAGATTCTGGCGGGTGAACAGCATTTGTATACGGAATTGGTAAACCGCTACAAGAGCTATGCTTTTACGATCGCACACAAGATTCTTGAAAACAGACCAGAAGCGGAGGAAGCGGCACAGGATGCATTTATTAAGGCATACCATCATTTAAAGAGTTTTAACCGCGAGTCGAAGTTTTCAACCTGGCTTTACCGGATAGCATTTAATACAGCCATTAGCTATAAAAGAAAGCGAAAGGCCTCATTTCAGAGTATTGAAAATGTAATTGTCGAATATGAACCAGGCGAAGACTCCCTGGAACGGACTGATAAGAAATTGTTTATTAACCAGGCGATGAGCAAGTTGAATGAAACGGACCGACTGGCGCTGAATTTGTTCTATTTACAGGAGTTTTCGCTCGAAGAAATAGCCGACATTACCGGTATGCAAGCCAATACGGTAAAGGTGCGGGTGCACAGAGCTCGCCAGCGATTGGCCGATGAATTAAAATCTGTACTTCAAAAAGAAGCATTAACTTTATAAGGGTTATGAAAATATCTCAAGCACAAGACGACAAGCTATTCGAATACATGGATGGCGGATTGAAGGGAATCGAAAAGGAAAACTTCGAGCAGCTTCTGAAAACCACTCCTGCTTTACAGGCAAGATTGGAGGAGCTGCGCAAACTGGATGCCGAGCTCCGCACCATAAAACTGGAGCAACCATCAAAAAATTTCACGCAACGCGTGATGAGCAAACTTGATCAATACCCGGTGAGAAGCAATTTTTCGTTCCGTAATGGCATTATTTTGCTGGCAGGAGTGCTGGTTGCTGTTGGAATTGGTTCATTATTAGTTGCGGGTGGGGTATTTGACGGCACCAATACGATCGACCTCAATCAAACTATAGTGCCGGTTAACAAATACATCGAAAAGCCAATACCCACATTCAACATTGATGGAAAGCTGATGGTGAATATTATTATTCTGTTGAACCTGGCGCTGGCATTTTTAGTGCTGGATCGGGCTATTCTTAAGCCCTGGTTTGAGAGGAGAAGGATGTCTGTTTAAAAAACAACTGGAATTTAATTAGCAGCTTTCTCTTTTGGCTCCGGACAAGGAATTTTCCATTCTTTGGCCAATCCTAATTTTCCTTCTTGAGCATCTTTTATGATCTCGTCTTTCTTTCCTTTACAGTTAATATCCACATAGCGGTAGTTTGTTCCATTGATTTTGAAATTGTAGTGGCAGGTGTTCGATGTGCTGTGTCGTTTGGTGCAGACGAGTTCTACTTCTTCTGCTGTTTTACTTTTTGTAAAGGACGTTAATGTCAATGCAGCGATCAGGATCAGGAAAAAAGATTTCATGGTTCAAATATACAAGTATCAAAAACAAAACCCTGACGATGAAGTCAGGGTCTCGTTTATAAAATATTAAGTTTTGATTAATAGCGGTAGTAGTCAGGCTTGAAAGGTCCTTTCACCTCTACACCAATATACTTCGCCTGATCAGCAGAGAGTGTTTCCAACTCAACACCGATTTTCTTCAGGTGCAGGCTTGCTACTTTCTCATCCAAATGCTTAGGCAGCATGTATACTTTGTTTTCGTAATTCTTGGTGTTTGTCCAAAGTTCAAGCTGAGCCAATGTTTGGTTTGTGAAAGAGTTTGACATCACAAACGAAGGGTGGCCAGTAGCGCAACCTAAGTTCACCAAGCGACCTTCTGCTAACAAAATAACCTGGCGGCCATTCTTCAGCGTATAAAGATCAACCTGAGGTTTAATTTCATCTTTCGGTGCATTCTTGTTCAACCATGCAACATCAATTTCGTTATCGAAGTGACCGATGTTACATACGATAGTTTTGTCCTTCATTGATTCGAAGTGACGACCCAACACGATTCCGAAGTTACCAGTTGCCGTTACAACGATATCAGCATCTTTTACAGCATCGTCCATTCTCTTCACAGCGTATCCGTCCATTGCAGCCTGAAGCGCACAAATAGGATCGATTTCTGTAACGATAACACGTGCACCAGCCCCACGCAAGGAAGCAGCAGAACCTTTACCCACATCACCATATCCCGCTACAACAGCTACTTTACCAGCCAACATCACGTCCGTTGCTCTGCGGATGGCATCTACCAATGATTCTTTACAGCCGTACTTGTTATCAAACTTAGACTTGGTTACAGAGTCATTGATGTTGATCGCTGGCAATGGAAGTTTTCCATTATGCTGACGCTCAACTAAACGGTGAACACCCGTTGTAGTTTCTTCGGAGATACCACGAATGCCTTGTACCAACTCTGGGTAACGATCCAATACCATGTTAGTAAGGTCACCACCATCATCCAAAATCATATTCAAAGGCTTTCCGTCCTTAAAAGCGAAAAGTGTTTGCTCAATACACCAGTCAAATTCCTTTTCATTCATGCCCTTCCAGGCAAACACAGGAATTCCTGCAGCAGCGATAGCAGCCGCAGCGTGATCTTGCGTTGAAAAGATGTTACAGGATGACCAACTAACTTCTGCACCTAACTCAATCAGCGTTTCGATCAAAACAGCTGTTTGGATAGTCATGTGGAGGCAACCAGCGATACGTGCTCCAGCCAAAGGCTTTTTAGCACCAAATTCTTCACGAATAGCCATTAAACCGGGCATTTCTGCCTCAGCCAATGTGATTTCCTTACGTCCCCATGCAGCGAGGGATTGGTCTTTAACCTTGAATTTTAATGTTGAATCTACAGTCATATTATTTTAATTTTCGGCCTTTAAAGCCTGTTTTCTAAACAAGCGAGCACAAAGATAATACAAGAGCCCCAAAAAACACCGGGAACCATTATCTCAACAGGCCTGTTTTCACCGAAATTATCCTATGACAAGACCTAAAATCAAAGTTGACATCGTTTCTGATGTGGTGTGCCCCTGGTGCTATATCGGAAAGCGCAGATTAGAAAAAGCCATTGATTCATTAAAAGAAAAATTTGATTTCGAATTGGAATACCACCCGTTTGAACTCAATCCTGATACGCCAATTAGTGGTGTTAATCAGCAGGAGTATTTAACTAAGAAATTCGGTGGGGGCGAAGCACGCTATCAGCAATTAACGAACCATGTTACCCAGGTTGCTGCTGGTGAAGGTTTACACTTCAATTTTGCGAAACAACATGTTTTACCCAATACCCGCGATGCGCATCGCGTTATTCAATTTGCTAAGCAGGAAGGTAAACAGCCTGAAGCTAAAGAAGCTTTCATGAAAGCTTACTTTGAAGATGGTATTGATCTTTCTAAAAAAGAAAACCTGATTGATGTTGCCGTGCAGGCAGGACTATCGAAACAAGCTGTAGAAAAACTGTTATCAACTGAAGAGGGTCGGGAAAGTATTGTAAAAGTCGAAAGAGAAATGCAGCAACTCGGTATCACCGGAGTTCCATTTTATATCATCAATAACAAGTATGGAGTTTCAGGTGCTCAGCCAAGCACGACATTTATTCAAGCATTCGAAGACATCGGTTCCCAGGTTGTGCTAAGCGGAGAAGCCTGTGATGTTGATTTAAAAAACTGCTGATCATTTAATCTTTTCCAGTTCCTCGTGACGGATCACCGCAGTCCAAATACTGGTTTTGCCATCATCCATGCGCGTCCAGACAGGAGTGATTATTCCCTGGCTTGCAGAAATGCTAATGCGATCACCTAATTCAAACTCGGCATTGGGTGTAAATGGTTTTTCGCTGACTTTCACATTTTTGAAACTGACACCTCCATCCGTTGAATAGCCTACATATACGTCCGTCTGTAAATCGTTGTATGCCCTCCTATCATAATAAATAATATAGATGTTACCGTTGGTTGGGTCCACAGTTATGGATGGCATAAACTGATGCTTCCCTTTCTCATCATTATTAATTCGCTGGGGTTGTGTCCAGTTGTCTCCAAAATTTGTAGATCGCATAAACCAGACATCAGAATCGCTCGTTCCGTTATGCAGATCAGCCCACACGATAAACAGCGCTCCACTCAATCTGCCTTTCTTTGTATTATCACATACCAGCACCGGCATGCCACCACCTGCACGAAGTCCCGGAATGTTCAAGGACCAACCACCCGTTTGTTCAATGATACCGATATCATTCGTAAGCCAGGTTTTTCCTCCATCAAATGACCGGTCCAAAAAAATTCTATTTTGATTCGACCATGCTACGAATGCTTTTGTTCCATCGGCAGTCACTGTAGGGACTGAACCGCGTACTGTATTATTATCACTTTTACAGTTACCGGGAGTTTGTGATAACTGGATTGGCTTGGACCATTTCTTTCCGTTAGAAGATGTACTCAAAAGAATGTTGGACTGACAAGCAGGGTCGTTATCTCCATACTTATCAAATTGAGTCCAGGTTAGATACCAGTTTCCTTTTCGATCAACCACTGCCGATTCATTGTCATGATCCTTCGGTGGATTTAATCCAATAGAAACTGCTTCACTCCAGCTTTTCCCACCATCGCCTGACTCCTGAACAAGGATACGATCGAGAAACTCATCGCTTTCCCTATTTTTTCCGGTAGGGTCCGACAAATGGAAATAATAAAAGGTTCCTTTGATATCAGAAACTACTAAAGGATCGCCCGCTACACCAAGTGTTGATTTGAGTGTGGATTTTTCCCACGTGAGTCCGCCATCAATAGTGCTGTACACATGGTTAGGAGCAGAGCCGGCCACAATATTTTTGGGATTACTGTGGTTAACTGCAATACCCGGTTCAGTACCACCTTCAGGATCCAGCAATATATTTTTGAATTGACCTTGTGCTAACCCTGCACTGAAAACCAACAGTCCTGCCAACAGATTCTTTCTCATACCCCTCAAACTTAAACTATTACTTCCTCGGATTCAACGTTGCTTTTAATTTTTCCTTTCCGCCAATTTCAACTACCGAAGATCCGTAAACCCGTATGGTTGATTTTATAAAATCCTCTTCGTTGGCTTTATAAATGTTATCAACATATTTCTGCGGATTGCGATCAATATAAGGGAACCATGTGCTGTGGATTTGAATCATTATCCGATGTCCTTTCTTGAACGTGTGCAAAATATCCTGTAATGGAAATTCAACATCTGTTATTTCATTTGATTTGAAAGGTTCGGGCTTATCAAACCCGTTTCTGAAACGGCCTCGAAAGGTTTCATGGCGCACGAGTTGTTGATAACCTCCCATGATGATGTTTTTAGGATTATGATCATAATTTGGATGGTCTGATGGATACACATCGATCAACTTTACAATGAAATCAGCATCAGTTCCTGTCATGGATACTTTCAGTTTCGCCAGAATTTCACCAGCCAGCACAACATCTTCCTGCAGCGGATCTGTTTCAAAAGTAATCACGTCAGGCCTGCGAGATGCCTCGCGCTGATCGTCACTCATAAATCTTCGAGGTGTAAATGTCAATCCTTCCGTTTGTGAAGTATATGGAACAGGCTTGGCCGGGTCACTAATGTATTCAAACACAGCTTCCTTTGGTGTTGGTTGGTTCACCGACAACTTACCATTCTCACCAAAGTAAAGTGCCAACGGTGGGTACTGGGTTGGAGGCCACACATCAAATTGTCTCCACTCCTTCTTTCCGGTGTCATACATGTAGGCTTCAGGCAAATTCGGCTGGCCTACGCTCTTTAAAAAATAGGCAAAGAACTTCTTTTCGATTTCACGTTGGTAGAACGTGGAAATACTATCGCCAAAATAAATGTGGTTGTGTGTAGTCTTTCCCTGCTCGCGCGACCAACCTCCATGATCCCAGGGACCCATTACAATGGTATTATAAGCACCCGGAGTACTTGCTTCAATTTTTTTGTAAATATTTAGCGGGCCAAATAAATCTTCTGCGTCATACCACCCGCCTACTACCATGACTGCAGGCTTGATATTTTTCAGGTGAGGTAACAGGCTGCGTTGTTGCCAGAATTCGTCATAGTTCGGATGGTCAATGATTTGCTGCCAGAAAAAATTATCGTGGTGATATTTTTCTGTAATGTTCTTGAGTGGCCCCTGGCGGAAGTAAAAATCATAACCATCGGGCTCTTTCGGGAATCGTTTTGCTTTGTCCTCATACCAGCTTTTTGGCGTAGGTGCATCGTGCTGATAACCGAATGTTGCAAAAGCGGCCGTATAACTTTGCAAGTAGGCACCCATGTGATGAAAATCATCAAAGAAAAAATCTGAAATGGGCGCTTGCGGGGAAGACGCCTTCAACGCTGGATGAGCATCCGGCAGCGAAGCAGCTGAATAAAAACCAGGATATGAAATGCCGTAAATTCCAACGCGTCCATTGTTTCCTTTTATATTTTTAATTAACCAATCAATTGTATCCCACGTATCGGAACTTTCGTCAACTGCAGTTTTATTCTTTTTATCATTGCCCGGAATGTTAGGTCGCATGTTATCAAACGTCCCTTCACTCATCCAACGGCCTCGCACATCTTGTCTTACGAAAATATAGCCATCGCGCATCGTGTAGCGTGAGGGTCCCAATCGATTGGGAAATTTATCCGGTCCATACGGTTGAATACTGTAACACGTACGGTTCATTAAAAATGGATATTCCTTCGATTTATCTTTCGGTACAAAAACCTGCGTGAACAGTTTTATCCCATCCCGCATGGGAATTTGATACTCAAACTTGTCGAAGTTTTGCAGAACGTATAGTGAATCAGCTTTACGTTGTTGTTGCTGTGCTGCAGCCGGAACAAAAATTGCGATCGCAAATAATAAAGGGATACCTCTCATGGTTGGATTTTTCAGGTAGCCCAATGTAACAATTCAGGGCTCAAACGCCAACCAGATTTATATGAGTTACTTTTTTACGATGACAGCGTCTGTTATGATAAAATTGACATGTTCAACGTCATCGGTATTCAACTTCAGTTTGCCTTTGATACTGATGTGGTCATCAACCTGAAACTTGGTGGAGCCGTCCTTAAACGTGACTTCCGCTATAGACTCAGGGCCTCCTCCTCCGCAGAAGAAACACTGACTCATCGGGAATTTGGAAAGAATGATATAGTTGCCTTCTTCTGGAGCAAACGGAACGTAAAATCCTTCGATCGAAATCTCCTTACCAACGAATGCCTTTAACTCTGTTGTGAACGTTGGGTAAAAAAGGTACTCACCTATTTTCTCATAATACTTCGGCTCAAATTTAGTCTTCGCAAATTCATTCCACATGTCTGTTTTTGTTTGTGCAGAAACAGAAGTCACCA
>DASTYM010000324.1:0-5739 GCA_035764995.1 Cyclobacteriaceae bacterium
TGTTAGGCTTGGGAATTAAGCTATTGTATTCCGCACAATTTGGTGCTCATTAATCCTGCAATACATTACTCACAAAAGTGGACTTGCTGAATAACCACAGCAACATGAATGCAATTGCCCATGATAAATAATTAAAGTAGTAGTCAGCCGTATCTTTGAAGCGGGTTTCTTTGATCTCAGCTTTTTCATACTGATCGATGCGTTGAAACACGCGAGCCAGCGCTTTGTTATCAGCGGCCCTGAAAAACTCACCGCCTCCGATTTCAGCTATCTTCCGCATGGTGGTTTCGTCTACGGTGTTTTCTACCATCTGCGTTTTTCCGAAGAAATCTTTTCCGTAGGGAACAAGGCCTTCTTTGCCAATCACAATGGTGTAGATCTTGATGCCATAGGCTGCGGCAAGTTCGGCTGCCGTAATGGGATCAATATTACCTGCAGTGTTGTCACCATCACTGAGTAATATGCATACTTTGGATTTCGATTCTGATTCACGCATTCTGTTAGTAACAACTGCCATGGCGCTGCCAATTGCGGTTCCCCGGTTCTCGATCATCTCAAAAGCTATTTCTTTCAAATACGACTTCAATAATTCATAGTCGGTCGTGAGTGGAGCCAATGAAAATGCATCTCCCGAAAACACAACAATCCCTATTCTATCTTGTAATCTTCCTTCAATGAAATTCTGCGCAACCACTTTTGCTGCCTGCAAACGGTTGGGTATGAAATCCTCGATCTGCATGGATTGTGAAATGTCGATCGCAAGCATGATATCAATACCCTCTGTCCATTGTTCTACTTTCTCATTTGTTTTTTGAGGACGCGCAAGTGCAGTGAGGATAAGGGCCATCACCAACATGAGCAACACATCGGGGATGAATCGTACCAACGTTAATACAGAACTCCTGAGTTCTTTATGCGTAACAGCAACAGGCAATTTCTGATTGAAGCGAAAGCGCCAGAGCCACCGGATCAGAAACAACAGCAATAGTCCGGGAATCAGCCATAAATAGAATGGTCTCTCCCAGGTAAAGGAGGCTAATGTGTCTGGCATAAACCAGTCTATCGAGTACCAGGGTTCAACGATTTCTTCCATACGCTACGGGAGCCACCAACTTTTTTTTGACTTAATAACCTCTTTCAGCTTGTCGGGGTTGTTCTTGTTTACTTCAATTTCATTTATGTGTTGAAGTGTTAACGATAAGAGTACCTCATTTGGCTGCCTTGTTTTATTATGTTTTTTGGCCATCACATTTTTGTAAATGTATTGAGGAGAATTGATCAATCCCCAAGGGAAGCCCCACCAACCCAGCAGAGCAGTGGTAACAATTGCCAGATTGTTCTTCTTGTTTAAACAGTCAGGACAGGCGATAATGGGTTTTCTTCTTGAATACGTGAGTATTACAAAACTTTTAACTGTGTAAAGGATTGTGCCATTAAGCGGTTGCGTTGTTCGCTGGCATACCGGGCAAGGTAGCTGCCTGATCAGATCTGCGTAGTTGTAGATGTCTTCAACGGTGTATTGTGCAGGTGCTTTTCCATCTTGTTGTGCAACAATAACTTTACTGCCATCTTCTGTACTGAGTGTTTTCAAAGCGGGCTCTTCCGACTCAGTAATTTTCTTTTGAAACGAGATTTCGGCTTCTGATTTCAATTGTTTAAACGATTCAAATGAGTCTGGTCTGATACCACCATACGTCATCCGGTCGATCGTAGCAAGCGAATGCCCAACGGCATGATCAGCGAAAGCTTTTTTTATTTCGGGAGTGGTGTATTTGGTGTAAGGAATTTTTGAAAGCCCCTCCATATACTTTTTCCAGGTCAACACCGTTTGTTCGGCCAACTCAGGTGAGAAAGCTTCAGTCAATTGGTTGAGCTGTGCAGTAAATTCTGTAATAAATTTGTTGTACTTCTTTTTGAGTTCTCTGACTTTGAAATACTGAATGATCTTTTTGCCAAAGAAAGCCCATCCCACAATGGTAACAATCAATAGCACACCACCCACGATGATCAGGATGATGTAATTGAATTGACTAAATACAATTTCATACAACGTGTTTGTTTTTAATGGAAGTTTTTGAGCTTCCACACTATCGGGTGGATTTTTAATAGCTTGAATCAAGGCTATACTATCTTTCAATGGGGTATACGAAGTGCAATCCCGGGTATTAGCAATAAAAACCGGCAGGTCCAGGTACTGTATAGAATCAATTTCAAATGTGCTGAGGTAGTACACAGCACTATCATAACTGATTCCATTGGATGTTGCAGTGGGTAAATAAATTTTTCGGTTAAACTCGAAAGGAGCAAAGTTGAAAGTTGAATCCGGGAAAAGTACGTTCAGCGACTGAGGGTAAGAAGCGGCCAGGTAGTAACCAACAGGTTCTCCAATCTGGACGCTGTCCTTCATGAAGCCCGCAGTGACCTTTACTTCCTGGGCATGAGTATTCGTTAATGTGAGTAGCGAAAATACTACTGCGCTGATGCAAATCCGATAACTTTTAAATCCCCTTCTCATGCGCAATGTCATGTCGTTTTAACGGACTTGTTTCGTACTTTAAAGAGACGCAGCAATTTTGGAACATAATCTTCGTCAGTATCTAACGATAAAAAGTTGATTTGGTGTTTGCGGCTAAATTTTTCAAGCGTTGCTTTTCTATCGGCCAGGCGCGAACTGATTTTTTGCCTGAAGTCGCTGAATGAGGTATTGACCCATAATGTCTTTTTAGATTCTTTGTCCACCACCGGTACAATGCCCAGACGAGGTAACTTGGTTTCCCGTTTGTCACTGATGTGAATCATCACCAGGTCGTGTCTTCTGGCCAAAGCCTTCAGATTATCGAAGTATTCGTCATCGTCAATAAAATCTGAAATCAGGATAACAACACTCCTGCGCTTAATTGCATTGAGTACAAATGCTACAGCTTTATTGAGGTTTGTTTTTAGTGATTGAGGTTTCAGATGTACCAGTCCATGAATAATCTGGTAAGCCTGGGAAGTTCCTTTTGTGGGCTTGATATAAAGTTCGCGCTGATCGGAATATCCGATGAGCCCTACGTGACTGGATTCCTTTACTGCGGATAGCGAAAGTACTCCGCAAATTTCCCGGCCAATATCAAACTTTGTTTTTCCTTTTGTACCAATGTTTTGTGAAGCGCTCACATCGAGAATAAAGAAAACGGTTTGTTCTTTTTCTTCCCGAAAGGTCTTCACGAAAGTGCCATGACCTTTTGCAGACACGTTCCAATCGATCGTGCGAATATCATCGCCATATTGATACGGCCTAACATCGTCAAACTCGAGACCTGTTCCTTTAAATACAGAGCGAAAGTCACCCTGCATTTGGCTATTGATAGCCTTGCGAATTTGAATCTCGTACTGGCGTAATTTCTTTAAAAGGTCCTTCATCTATAAATTCCAAAAAGCAAAATACAAATTTCAAGCACCTATCCAACTGGACAATTTTAAAGCGTTTGTCATTTGATTATTGTGATTTGGAGTTTTTTACTCGGTTTCAAAAGTATAAAAATGTACGTTACTTTGCCTCCATGTTCGGAGATCAGGTAAAAATTAGTTTTAAAAGGAGAATACGTCAGTTTATCACCCATTTGGGTTTTGTTTTTTTGATCGTTGGTTGCGAGCCCGCGAAGAGACCCCCGGGGATATTATCAGAGCAGGAGATGGTAAAGATGCTCACTGAAATTTACGTGGCAGAAGAAAAGGCAGGTCATATTGGTATTTCACAAGATTCTGTAAGAAAAATTTTCCCGCAATTTGAAGCAAGGATATTTGAGAAAGAAGGTATTTCAGATTCTGTGTTTAAGAAATCATTGGAGTATTATAAGTCCAAGCCTAAGAAACTCGAGAATATCTATGCAGCCCTCGTTGATTCATTAAGCCTCCATGCTCAGCGATTAGCGCCTGCTGCACCAACACCCGCGCAATGAATTTCCCAGACGATTTTGAAGGTAAGCTGGGATTTGATCAGATCCGACAGAAGTTAAATAGCTATTGCCTTTCGCCACCGGGTTTAAGATTGGTCAGCGAATTGCGCTCATGGTTTGATGCAAATACGATTGCGTCATTGTTGCATCAAAACCTGGAGTTTAAACAGATCCTGGAGAAAGGTGAGACTTTTCCTTCAAACCATTTTATTGATCCGGAAGAAATATTCAAAAAGGCTTCACTGGAAGGAAACTATCTGGACGAACCTGAGTTCCTGCAATTGGTTTATTCGGTACAAACTATTTTAGCCTGTCGTGATTTTCTGGTAAAGGGCAAAGAGTTTTATCCAACGCTATTTCAGTTAACTACACCTGTTACCATTTCAAAAGCGCTTGCTCAACGAATTCTTTCCATCATCGATGATCATGCAACTGTAAAAGATTCGGCCAGTCCGGAATTGGGGAGAATTCGAAAACGACTTCGGGACGAACAAGGCAGGGTGAGAAAACTGGTGGACCATGTTTATCGCCATGCTATCGAGCAAAGCTGGGTACCAGAAGGTGCACTTCCGACAATTCGCGGAGGGAGGTTGGTGATTCCGATTTTGGCAGAGCATAAACGCAGAATGAGAGGATTTATCCTGGATGAGTCGGCCACAGGACAAACTGTGTTTATGGAGCCCACTGAAGTATTAGAAGCCAACAACGAAATACGCGATCTTGAGCACGAGCAGAAACGGGAAGTTATCAGAATTTTAAAACAACTTACTGATGAAGTTCGGGTACAACTTCCGGAGCTTAAACTTGCTTTTGAATTTTTAGCACAGATTGATTTTATCCGAGCCAAGGCAAAACTATCCATCGACTTGAATGCCGATTTGCCACAACTTAAACCTACGCCTGTATTGAAGTGGTATAAAGCGAAGCATCCCCTTTTGTTGATGAGTTTGAAAGGTAAGAGAGACATTGTTCCGTTGGATATCGAACTGCTTGAAAAAGAACGGATGTTACTGGTCTCGGGACCGAATGCAGGAGGTAAGTCAGTTTGTTTGAAAACCGTTGGCTTGCTTCAGTACATGATTCAGTGTGGTTTGCTCATTCCGCTTTCTCCCGATTCAGTGGTCGGCATTTTTCAGGATATCTTTATTGATATTGGAGATCAGCAATCCATCGAAAATGATTTGAGTACGTATAGCAGTCATTTGAAGAACATGGCGTTTTTTCTGCAACATGCTTCGGATCGCTCGCTGATTTTAATGGATGAGTTAGGCTCGGGCACAGATCCAAATTTTGGTGGAGCAATAGCACAATCAATTTTGCATTTCTTGCTGGAGAGAAAAACCTGGGGTGTTGCAACAACCCATTACTACAACCTGAAATTATTTGCAGGCCAGCATCCTGGAATCAGAAATGCAGCCATGCGTTTCGATAATAAAAACCTGGTGCCATTGTATATTCTGGATATCGGAAAACCCGGAAGTTCTTTTGCGCTGGAAATTGCTCAAAAGACCGGATTGCCAAAATCTACCCTTGAGGAAGCTCAGCAATTAGTAGGACGAGAGTTAATGGGTTTTGAATCGCTGGTTAGAAACCTGGAGAAGGAGAAGAATGAACTTACCGGGAAAGTCAAAGCATTGGAGAGCCGGGAACGGGAATTAAAATCGTTGTTATCAAAATACGACTCGCTTACGACTGAACTCGAATCGCGTAAGAAGGAAATTATTGATAAGGCAAAGCTGGAAGCCAATTCATTGCTCAGAGAGACTAATAAGGAAATAGAAAAAACAATTCGCCACAT
>DASTYM010000325.1:0-7028 GCA_035764995.1 Cyclobacteriaceae bacterium
ATTTCACCCCGCAGGCACTTCAGCACTACCGGATTGGCGTTCCTTTCCGCGGTCGTTGGAAAGAAGTCTTTAATTCAGATAACCTTAAATATGGAGGTAGCGGAGTACTTAATATTGGGGAATTAATTACTGCACCCATTAAATATCATAATCAGGATTACTCCATTTCTATTACCTTGCCACCGCTTGGTATCACCGTGTTTAAACTGTCAAAAGAAGATAATGAGTTTGAATTGGAAGGGTCTTGAATGGTTGCCGGTCACCGGTTTCCAGTTACCGGTGACTGGCGACCGGAAACCGGCAACTGAATACAAATTTTTTTGATTATTAAATTTCTTAAGCGACTTCCCAATTGAATAAGTTCATCTGCATACACGGCCACTTCTATCAGCCTCCCCGCGAAAATGCATGGCTTGAAGTAATTGAGGTGCAGGATTCTGCCCACCCATATCACGACTGGAACGAACGCATCTCGGCAGAGTGCTATGCGCCCAATGCGGCCTCACGAATTCTGGAGCAAGGTATTATTAAAGATATCATCAACAATTATTCGAAGATCAGTTTCAACTTCGGTCCAACGTTACTTTCGTGGATGGAGAATTATGATACGGAGACCTATGAGGCAATTTTAGAAGCTGATAAGGAAAGCATCAGGAATTTTTCTGGTCATGGATCAGCGATTGCGCAAGTGTACAACCACATGATTATGCCGCTCGCCAATCGACAGGATAAGATAACACAAATCATTTGGGGCATCCGCGATTTTGAACATCGCTTTGCCAGGAAGCCAGAAGGCATGTGGCTTGCTGAAAGTGCCGTGGATGTTGAGTCTCTCGAATTGCTTGCAGATCACGATATCAAGTTCACCATTCTCGCACCCCGACAGGCAAGAGCGTTCAGAAAGATTGGCGATAACGGCTGGCACGAGTTGCGCGACAACGCCATCGACACCCGGAGGCCATACTTGTACAATCTGCCATCCGGAAAAAAGATCGCGCTCTTTTTTTATCATGGAGACATCGCACAAAGTGTTGCCTTTAACGGACTGCTGAATGACGGTCAGAAATTCGCCAACAGCCTTTTTGGCGCTTTTGATCAGAATAGCAACGAACCACAGCTCGTACACATTGCGACCGATGGCGAAACGTATGGCCACCATCACAAACATGGTGACATGGCATTGGCTTTCTGTTTAGATCATATCGATGACCATAAGCGAGCGAACATTACTAACTACGCTGAATACCTTGCAAAGTTTCCGCCAACGTATGAAGCTGAGATTCATGAGAACAGTTCCTGGAGCTGCGTGCATGGAATAGAACGTTGGCGCAACGATTGCGGCTGTCACTCGGGCGGCAAACCGAACTGGAATCAGAAATGGAGAAAGCCTTTGCGTGAATCGTTAGACTGGCTTCGTGATCAGTTAAATGAAGTGTATGTGCGCGAAGCTACACCAATATTAAAAGATCCCGCCCAGGCACGAAATGAATACATTAACGTTATCCTGAAGCGAACCGATGATACGGTACGGAAATTTTTAAAGGATAATTGTCAGAAAGACGTTGAAGAGAATCGTGTATTACGATTGATGGAAATGCAACGCAACGCGATGTTAATGTACACGAGTTGTGGATGGTTCTTTGATGAAATTTCAGGTATTGAAACTACACAGATATTGCAATATGCTTGCCGTGCGATTCAGTTGATTAGCCAAACTGTTGGCACCGACCTTGAAGGAGAATTTGTAAAACGGTTAGAAGCTGCACCGAGTAACATTCCATCGTTGGAGAATGGTGCCAATGTTTATCATCGTTATGTTGTTCCATCTAAAACTAATTTGGCGCGTGTGGCCATGCACTATGCGGTTTCGTCTATTTTTGAAGATGATCCTGAGAAATCCCCACTATTCAATTACACAGCTACCAATGAATTCTTTTTGTACAAGGAGGCAGGAGAGCAGAAGCTGGCGCTGGGAATTACAAAAGTTAAGTCGAACGTAACCCGATCAGAACAGCGATTTGCTTTTGCAGTTATCTACATCGGTAAGCATAATATCATGGGGAACATTTCCCTGGATATGGAACACGATAAATTCGCGAGCATGCAAATGCGCATCGTCTCTTCGTTTGAAGAAGGCCGGCTGGGCGATGTAGTAGCGCACATGCAAACCTATTTTGGCCCGGTGAACTTTACGCTATGGCAGCTTTTTAAAGATGAAAAGCGGAAGGTGCTGGATATGATCACCTATCAAAGCATGCAGGAGCTGGAAGAATCGTTGCGCAGGGTTTACAATCGCGATTACCCCTTGGTGAATGCATTGGCTAACAATGATATACCAATACCGAAAGCATACTCCACAACTTTTGAATACACACTAAACGCTGATCTCCTTCATTGTTTCCGGTCTGACAGAATTAACATTAAAGAGTTGGAGCGCGTAATGGGAGAGTTGGCTAAATGGGACCTGAAGATCGAAGATAGCAGCAAAGTTTCGCGCCTGGCAGGAGAGAGTATTTTTAAAGAATTAAAACGCATCAGTGCCGAGCGAAGCAACACGAAACGAATTGAGCGACTGAATCGCGTATTTCCTTTATTGAAGAAATTCAAACTTGAGCCCATCCTGTATCAAAGCCAGAACTTGTATTTCGAAATCTCCCGCGAAGAAGATGTTGAGACGCTGAGTAACAAACCTGAGTGGATCAAACAGTTTAAATTGTTGGGAGAGAATTTGGGTGTGAAGGTGTAGTGCATGGCTCAAAATCCTGTCATGTTCATGTAATGTTTTTGTATTATTTGAAACAATTGTTTCCTGGAAATGATTGGTATTCAGCTTATTGATTTTTTCATATAGTACAATTGTACTATCAACTTACATGTATAGTTTTTTGCTCGAAAAGTTTTTTAATATCTGATTTGAATGTCACCTTGGATAATAGTTGGCCTTAATGTAATAATGAACATGCATCTCGGGTTTTCTTCTCTCAATTTACCTGCATTCTACAGAGCAGTTATTATCCAATATTAACTTAACGAGTGTTGAACTTTAATTCTTTTATATATTCGCGGCTTGAAAATCAGTAGGTTCTCCTACTGCCGTATTGCAACTCAACTGATGACTAAAAATTTATGATGAAAAAAATATTCCAGTTTGCTACTTTTTGTGTTATACCTGCGATCTTCATCAGTGGTTCATTTGCTTTTGCGCAGTCCTCTTCTGATGTGATCCCACCTTCGCCTGTTACCAGAGAGTTTACTAAGTACATTAACCAAGAAGTAGCCTTATATAACGGAATTCCGGAAATTAATATTCCGCTCTACAGCATTCAACTAAAGGGGTTAACCATTCCTATCAGTCTTTCTTATCATGCTTCTGGTATTAAGTACGCGCAAACGGATGGTGATGTCGGGGTTGGCTGGGTCTTAAATCCAGGCTATAGGGTATCTCGTAATGTCTATGGTCACGCGGATGAGCTTGTCCCAATGCCGACTGATTTTTTAACAACTTTAAGCAATTATGAAACAAATGCTAACATTAACATACAGCAACGAGTAGACCGCGATAAATACCTTTCGAAGTTCGTATTTGGAGGAACTTTTGGATATGGCAACCTAGATGGGGAGTTCGATCAATTTACTTTTTCAACGCCAACTGCTGGCGGTGGTTTCATCATTTCCGATCGCATCAATAAAACGATCGCTACTACAGAAGATTCAAATCTGCTTTTCGATTATAAAACAGGTGGATCTGTTTGTTCATTGATTGGAGGGATCAAGGGCTTTCGGATTATTGACGAAACAGGAAACAAATATGCTTTTGGAGAATACAATACTCAAACGGAATGTACCCTTGAGACCGCGTCTTCTTATGCGGGATTATTGGCTACAGCCTGGGGAATGTCGGATATCACAACGCCAGCGGGTGAGCAAGTACAATTTACATATGACAGGAGAGGGGCAGGAGAATTTACAAGTCATATCCGAACTTGGACAGTCAGGGAGGGGGGGCCAGGACAATCAACGTCTTATGGGACAACGGGCGATGAACAAATATTTACTGGCAATGGCTATTACACTTTTTATCCTGATCAGATTATATCTCCGAATGAGACTGTCACTTATTCCTATTTCCAAAGTGGTTTATATCAGGGTAAACTATCGAATATAGAGATCAGCTCCTCATCAGGAATTTTAAAAACCGTAAAATTTTTTTACAGCGAGGGTTTTTACAGCCAAGGAGCCATCCATCATGTCTTTTTAGATTCTATTACCATTCAGGATAGTAATCAAATAGCCATTGAGACCTATCGATTTGAATATTATGCTAAAAACGCAACAAACATATTTGCAATTGACCACTACGGAAATTACTTGAATGCGGATGCACCTAATGTTTTCTATCATCAGGAATTTTCAGACGATCATATAGGACCATCTCTCACTGGCACTATGGGGTCTTCTTATCTGTCAGGACTGACCGTCTCGCGCGAATCCGATGATCCAAACCAGTGTCCAAATTATTTTTCATTAAAGAAGATCACTTACCCAACCGGGGGTTATACAGAGTATGAGTATGAACACGGAAAGTTTATGGCCGTGGGTGCTAGCGGGCCAGTGAGGAACTCAGGTATCAGGATCAAGTCTATAAGAAGCTCTGATCTCATTACTCAAGAGTCAATCGTCAAAACATACACCTACGGGAACGATGAAAATGGATACGGATACCCTCCTGCGTGGGTACTCGATCCGGAGAAAGCGTGGTTACTTAATCCGGAGAAACTATTCGTAAAGGAAATGATTGACATGCATCCTTCTATGGAAGAAGGAGGAGAGCCGGCAACCGCGTTAAGGTTAATTTCATATTCAACCGTTATGCAAGGCGACATTGGTGCTGTGTTTAGCCAAGCCGGATGCGTGAAATATTCATCAGTAACAGAATACAACAGTTCCAATGCGGCTGCTTCAAATGGCAAGACTGTATATCACTTTGATATTGGAAACACATTTGAGATAGAACCGCTGACTACAAGAAATATTGTTCCTAATGAGAACTACCAGGGTACTCCACTTCATGTTTACAGATACCGTCTCTGGGACAAACCATTAATAACAAGAAAAGTAGCTTATTCATACTCAGGCGCACAATACATACCAATACAGGAGGAAACCTTTGACTATGAGGAGACACTGAATACTTTCACGGGCTTAAAAGTTGAACAAAGTGCAACCAATCCGGAATCAGTCCTTAACATCGAAATGTATGGGTTCCCAAACGTTTTTCTCGATCGCTATTTTAACTATGGCCAATACTTCATCGAAGTCGGCAAAAATTCACTGAAGCACAAGACCGTATATCAATATAGTAATGGTAACACTTTTACTACTAATTATTCCTACGATTATAGCAATCTGATGATTTCGAAAGAGATCATGAGCCGGAGCACAGGTGATGATGTCGTAGTTTATACTTCTTATCCTAAGGACTATGCATCGGGTACAACCTTTATTGATGATATGACAGCTAATAATTTAATAGCCTATCCGATTGAGCAAGTTAAATATCTTGATGATGGAACGAATCAAAAAGTTCTCTCAGGTAACATTACAAGATACAAAACCGGTGGAAAAGGATTAAAGGAAGAGGAACTGAGACTTGAAACTGCCTTACCAATTGCGTTGAGCTCATTTAAATTTTCAAATCGTGCAACTGGATTGCTTCCACCAAATGGAGCGGTAAGCACATTTTCTTCGCACCCTAACTATCGGTCTCAGTTGACATACAATGCATACGACAACGAGGGGAATATTTTAAGCACAACTCAAACAGGTGGTTTGACTACCAGTTACTTGTGGGGTTATGATAAAGAATATCCGATCGCTAAGATTGCTAACGCAGTGTATGATGAAAGCGGAGTAGACAGTAGCAGCGGGTCACCGGTTTATTCAAGAGTAAATCAAGTCCTTTTTCAGAATTTTGAAGAGCATAGTTCTAAAGTCGCTTCCTCTACCGCTCATACCGGAAAATATGTTTACCAAGGAAGTTATGATATCGAATTGCGAGATAAGATACCGGGTGATTATCTGCTGATCTATTGGAGTAGTACTGATGGTATAACCTGGACGAAAAATGAAGTCCCTCTCACAGTGTCATTATCAAGCACAGTCCAATCCATTGGTAACAGCTCCATTTACCTTGATGATATAAGATTTCATCCCAAAGGCGCACAAATGTTGACTTATACCTACGAGCCATTAATTGGTATGACCTCACAAACAGATGCAGCCGGATTAACTTCCTACTATGTGTACGATGCATACGGCAGGTTGAAACAGATGAAAGATGATAAAGGAAATGTTGTAAAGCACATCAACTACAACTACAGGAAATAACCAGACATTCTTTGAACAAAGGTTCACTAAATAAAATATGAAAACTTTTGACTTATTCTTCAGGACAAACGCACACTTCTTTAGGCTGTTATCGTCAAAAATTGTCCTGCTTATTTGTGCCGCTATTTTTCCCCTTGTTGAGTCCTTTGCACAATGCTCAGCTGAGATTACCCTGACTTATCCACAAGGTAAATGTGGTGCAGAATTATCAGTACTGGTGTATGTTAATGGCGATGCTGAATCTATTACGTTGTACGAAAAGGTTGGTGGTTGGAACTGGCAACAAATACAAGTTTCTCCAAATGATGCTCCACCTATTCAGTTTAACTTTTCCATTACACAGGCCACTACCTATGGAGTGACCTACACGGCAATAGGAGGTGGATGTGAATCTCCACTTCAGGAATTTACGCTCAGCCCGATGCTCTCCAGCCCGTCCGTTAGCGGCAATACCCATATTTGTTACAATCAAAGTACAACCCTGACAGCTAGTGGCGGAGACAGTTATCGGTGGTACGATGGATTTACACTTGTGTCGGATGGCCCGGCTCAATTCAACACACCTGCATTGACTAGTTCGAAAACGTATAATGTCTATGCCGTTTCAGGAGACTGCCAGAGTACAAACACAGCAGTATTGG
>DASTYM010000326.1:0-8111 GCA_035764995.1 Cyclobacteriaceae bacterium
CATTGAGGTCGCGAATTATGGCATGGTTCGGTCATGGATCATCTCCCTGGTTGATGTTAAAGTACAGGCCCCCTCGGTTAACAGGAAAATTGCCAGCTTAAAAGCATTCTACAAGTTTTTAATGCGGCAGGAGGTGATTACAAAAAACCCGATGCAGAAAATCAGGGTGCTGAAGACGCAGAAGAGACTTCCTTCCTTTGTGAATGAAAACAAGATGGTGGAGGTGTTGGATAACAATGACAATCTTCAAAAACCAGATTCACTCGAAGACTGGCGAAACAAACTCATACTTGAATTGTTTTACGCCACAGGCATTCGTTTGTCTGAGCTGATCCAACTAAAAGAGAATCGGGTAAATCTTCGGGACAGAACCATTAAAGTTTTAGGAAAAAGAAATAAGGAAAGAGTGATCCCTTTTCCTGCTTCCATCGTTCCTATTATTGAAGGGTACCGGAACGTACGAAACCGTGAAGTAGAAATGAAAGACCACGGACTTTTATTGGTGACAGATGCAGGTAAACCTTGTTATCCCATGATGGTGTACCGCGTTGTTAAGCAACATTTGAAAAACACCGGTTCCGAAAAAACAAGTCCACACGTATTGCGACACACGTACGCAACTCACTTATTAAACAAAGGCGCAGAAATCAACGCTGTAAAGGATTTACTCGGTCACAGCAGTTTGGCTGCAACACAAGTGTATACGCATAATTCGATGGAGAAAATTAAAAAAGCATTTGATCAGGCTCACCCTAAGGCTTGACCGCTGATTAAATGATTGAATGATTAGTACATGGGTAAAAAAAACAGACAACCAAAAAAATACAATATGAAATAAACTCTACCAGCAATGAGACTCGCGGCAGGTCTTGAAATGTCGATTTAATTAATGTTTAACGTTTTAAATTTTACAACTATGAAGTTAGAATTTCAATCCATCCACTTCAATGCAGACACCAAGTTGATCGATTTCATTCAGAAAAAAGTGGACAAGTTGCAGACGTATTACGACCGCCTGGTAGACGGTGAAGTTTTTTTACGACTAAACAATGAAGGAACCGAAAATAAAACGGTAGAGATTAAATTAAATGTTCCCGGTACGCAACTCTTCGCAACAGAAAAGGCTCGATCGTTTGAAGCCGCTACCGATCAGGCTACTGAAGCGCTGAAGAATCAATTGAAAAAGTTTAAAACAAGGGTTAAGCAAGGAAGAGCGTGATTAAATCCACATAATTGATCCAACTCACCACATGATGATTACTGCAAATATATAAGTCGTGCCACCCCTCTCTTCCAGGAAGAGAGGGGTCATATAACTTATCAAGCTGGCACACGTGTAATTGGGGTGGGTTGGACGCAAACAAAAAAGCCCCGACAGAACTGTCGGGGCTTCATTTTTTTAGTTCAACAATTAAATCTTAAACGCCTTCTTAACCTGATCTACATAATCAAGCTTTTCCCACGGGAACAACTCAACTTTTACCTTCTTCTCAGTGCGCTTTCCTTTATTGAAAATTTTCTCTACAACTTTCGGTTCGCGGCCCATGTGACCATACGCTGCAGTCTCAGAATAGATAGGTGTTCTTAAGCTAAAGCGCTGCTCAATAAAATAAGGACGCATATCAAAGATCTTCTCAACCTTTTTCGCAATCTCACCATCATTCATTTTCACTTTCGCAGTTCCGTATGTGTTTACATACAAACCAACAGGCTTGGCCACACCTATCGCGTACGCTACCTGCACCAATACCTCATCGCATACACCGGCAGCAACAAGGTTCTTCGCTACGTGACGTGTTGCATACGCTGCAGAACGGTCAACTTTAGAGGGATCTTTTCCTGAGAAAGCCCCGCCACCGTGTGCACCTTTACCACCGTAGGTGTCAACAATGATTTTACGTCCCGTTAAACCTGTATCTCCGTGCGGTCCACCGATCACAAATTTTCCCGTTGGATTTACGTGATAGTTGATATCGCTACCAAAAAGTTTCTGGACACGCTTCGGAAGTTTCTTCATCACACGAGGAACAAGAATGTTGATCACATCATCCTTGATCTTTTTCAACATCGGAGCATCTTTATCGAAATCATCGTGCTGTGTAGAAACTACGATGGCATCGATACGCTGCGGCTTGTTATCATCGCTGTACTCAATCGTTACCTGTGATTTTGCATCGGGACGGAGGTAGGTCATTACTTTTCCCTCTCTGCGAATGGCTGCCAACTCGCGTAATAAGGAGTGAGCAATTTCCAATGGCAGCGGCATGTAGTTATCCGTTTCGTTGGTTGCATAACCAAACATCATTCCCTGATCACCAGCTCCCTGATCTTCTTTTTTCTTCCTTTCAACTCCCTGGTTGATATCAGGTGACTGCTCGTGAATGGCTGAGAATATTCCGCATGAGTTTGCCTCGAACATGTACTCGCTCTTGGTGTATCCGATCTTACGAATAACCTCGCGGGCAATATCCTGAACATCCAGGTAGGCTTCAGATTTTACTTCACCAGCCAACACCACCTGACCTGTGGTCACCAGTGTTTCGCACGCTACTTTCGAATCGGGATCGTAGGCTAAGAAATAATCAATAAGAGCATCAGAAACCTGATCAGCTACTTTGTCGGGATGGCCTTCTGAAACTGACTCAGAAGTGAACAAATACGGCATATTTTATTGAGTTTAAATGAATTGCTTTGAAACGAGGCGCAAAGTTAGAGGTTTGCCCTTAATTCAAAAATGGTTGGCCTATTACTGCGCCAAAAAAAGAAATACAGCAGGAAGCTTGGGCAATTCAACCGATTTCTGTCTCCACTCTTTTACTGTATGCATCTGAAGGGATTCCTGTGAACCTGTTACATCAACAGCCATACACAATAAGGTTTCCGGATGCAAGGACTTCAACAAGTGGGCCATTACCTGATTATTCCTATAAGGTGTTTCGATGAAGATTTGTGTTTGATTTCTGGCTCGTGATTCTTTCTCCAGGCTCTTGATCGCATCACCTGCGTCTTTTCCATCGATAGGCAGGTACCCGTGAAAGGCAAACTGTTGCCCGTTTAGTCCAGAGGCCATTAAGGCAAGCAATATCGATGATGGCCCCACTAAAGGTATCACGACAATTCCATTTCGATGCGCAAACCTGACAGCCAACGCTCCGGGATCTGCCACGCCCGGGCAGCCTGATTCAGAAAGTACACCAAGGTTTTTTCCTTCCATTATCGGGGCAAAAAGTGATGTCAATTCATTTGCCCTTGTGTCTTTGTTCAACACATTAAACTGAAGCGGTTCGATGGCGTCATAAATTTTCAGACTACTTAAAAATCTTCTGGCCGTTCGCACATCCTCCGCCAGGAAATGATGGATATTCATAAGCTCTTTTCTTACGGAAGCAGGTATAACCTGCTCCTGAGTATCCTCCGCAATCACCGTTGGGATTAAAAAAAGTTTCCCTTTTTGACTCATGGTTTTGTGTTGGCCAAAAAATTTCTGACGACTTCAACGAATTCCTGTGGTTTCTCTGCCTGCACCCAGTGACCCGTGTCCATCGTGATCAATGTTGAATTAGGAAACAACGCCTTGATCCGGGCACGATCTTCATCCTTCACATAATTCGAATTAACTCCTCGTACGAAAAGAGTTTGTCCGTTGAACGTTCCCGGGAATTGGATATCAGCACTAATCAACTCCAAATTTTTATCAATCACAGGAAGATTGATTTTCCATGCAAAGCCTCCTTCTTGTTTGCGCGCAAGATTCTTTAACAGGAATTGCCGAACATCAACTTCCGGAACAAACCCAGATAAAATTTCATCGGCTTGGTTTCGGGACTGAAGCGTGTTAATGGGAATTGCTTTCAATCCTTCCACAATGTTATCATGATGAATGGGATAAGCCTTTGGTGCAATGTCAACAATAATTAACCGGTCGAGCAAATCAGGATTTGAAATCGCAAAATTCATGGCTGCCTTTCCACCCATCGAATGGCCTAATACGACTGGCTTTTCCAGTTTGTGCTGCTGAATAAAGTCTTTGATATCATTTGCCAGCACTTTGTAGTCAAAATCATCGCTATGGGAAGATTGGCCATGGTTGCGCTGGTCTATCATGTAGAGGTGATATTGGTCGGCCAACAGTTTGGCCTGCGTCAACCAGTTATCGGATGAGCCCATCAGGCCGTGCAAAATGATAAAGGGTTGACCCTGGCCCAGCTCACGAAAGAATAATTTCATCATGCTAAAATAGAGAATTCAGAACGGACGGCCGTATGAGAATTTTCAAATGGTATATTTGAATTTTATTGCACCCCATGGAATTATTGAATGGCTTATATACAATTCAACAGGTAACAGTAACAGAAATTGCTGAGAAGTTTGGAACGCCTGTTTACGTGTATGATGCAAAAACGATCACCAGACAAATAGAATCGCTCCGTAAAGCATTTCACTCGGTTGATTTTCGCGTAAAGTATGCTGCCAAAGCCCTCACGAATGTGAGCATTCTCAAGCTTATGCGAAAGAATGGAGTAGGGGTCGATGTGGTTTCTATTGAAGAGGCCAGGCTTGCCCTTCATGCCGGGTACAAACCGGAAGAAATTATGTTCACACCAAACGGAGTTTCCTTTCTGGAAGTGATTGAGGCTGTTGACTTAGGTGTAGATATTAATATTGACAACCTTCCTACGCTCCAAAAATTTGGTGAGCGTTACGGAAACTCAAAGCCTTGTTCGCTTAGAATTAACCCGGGCATCATGGCCGGTGGTAATTATAAAATTTCTACGGGCCACCTCCAGTCGAAGTTTGGAATTTCATCGCAGCAACTTCAACAAATTCTGGATGTAACAAATCGGTACAAAGTCAATATTAGCGGCCTACATGTTCACACCGGTTCTGAAATTGGCGATGTGGATGTTTTTCTAAAAGTCGCTGATGTTCTTTTTTCTATTGCAAAAAATTTTTCTTCTCTCAGGTTTCTTGATTTTGGTGGAGGATTTAAAGTAGCCTATAAAGAGGGAGATATCGTAACAGATATCGAATTGTTGGGAACAAGATTAGGTGAAGCATTCAATAAATTCTGTAATGACTATGGTCGCAAGCTTGAACTCTGGGTTGAGCCTGGAAAATTTTTAGTAAGCGAAGCCGGCAATCTTCTTGTAAAGGCAAATGTTGTAAAGGAAACTCCGACACTCACCTTTGTGCACGTAAACAGCGGACTTAACCATTTGCTCCGTCCAATGATGTACGATGCCTACCATGAAATTGTGAATATTTCGAATCCAACTGGAACAAAAAAGAAATACACAGTGGTCGGCTACATCTGCGAAACCGATACAATCGGTGCAGATCGCAGCCTGAATGAAGTTCGTGAAGGTGATATTCTGGCAATACGAAATGCCGGAGCTTACGGATTTTCGATGTCGTCAAATTACAACTCGCGTTTAAGGCCGGCTGAGGTTCTTGTTATCAACGGAAAATGTTTGCAAATCAGAAAACAGGAAAGCTTTGATGACTTAATCAAAGATCAGGCTGAGGTTGACATTTAAAACAAACTCAAATTTCCTCCTCTTCTGAATTTTGTGAGATCAGCGGGTGGCATCCTGCGACCAGATAAATGCTTTTTAACAGAAGCTCTGAAAAGCTGATGAATCGCTTCAGCGAAGGTTCCTTCACCACTCATACGCCTGCCGAATTGTGAGTCGTTAACATTTCCTCCATGCATAGAGCAGATTTGATTCCATACTTTATCAAATCTGTCTGGGAAATTCTTGCGCAACCAGTCTTCAAAAATTTTTCCGATCGCTCCGTTCAGCCTTACGATGGTCATGCCTGCACTTAATGCTCCGTGATCAGCTGCGGCCTTTATTACTGCGGGTATTTCTGTGTCATTCAATCCCGGAATAATCGGGGCATTCATCACCCCAACTGGTACACCAGCCTTTGATAATGCTTCAATTGTTTGAAGGCGTTTCAGGGAACTGGCTGTTCGTGGCTCCATAACTCTGCGCAGGTCTTCATCTAATGTTGTAATGGAGATGTAAACATGCACGAGATTGTCTTTTGCCAGATCAGAAAGCAAATCCAGATCGCGGAGTATCAAACTATTCTTTGTGATCATGCCCAGGGGATGACGATACCTGGCAAACACCTTGAGCATATTGCGGGTGATTTCAAATTTTCTTTCCTGCGGTTGATAACAATCGGTATTTCCCGAAACGCTCAGGGGCACAGGTTGCCAATCAGGTTTTAGCAAAAATTTCTCCAGCAGCGAGGGTGCATTTTTCTTCACCATAATTTTGCTCTCAAAATCAAGGCCGGCACTAAAGCCATAGTACTCGTGTGTGTTCCGGGCGTAGCAATAAATACAACCGTGTTCACAACCCTGGTAGGGATTAATTGAGTACATCATGCCCAGGTCAGGGCTCGTCACTGCGTTTACGATCTTTTTAGGGTGTTCAATGAAGATTTGAGTTTGAGGTGCCGATAATAATTCCTCATCAAGTCCTTCGATGTGCTCAGCAACGTAGTGAGCTTTCAGAAATTTATTTTCCGTTTTGATTTGCGCTCCTCTTCCCTTGAAATAATCCTCCTCTTGCATAAAGCGAATGTACCTGCCTTTCGGTTCTCAAAAAATTAACTTTACTTTCCGCGACAGAAGCTGTCAGTATATGTTGAGCTATTCAAATACTCCGGTACAGGAAATTCATGATCGCTTGTTGGATCAGGCCGGAGTGCGTTTACTGATCAAGCGAGAAGATTTGAATCATCCATTTGTTTCTGGAAATAAGTGGTGGAAACTCAAGTACAATTTAAAGGAAGCAATTAAGACAGGCCATCAAACATTGCTCACGTTTGGCGGGGCATATTCCAATCACATTTACGCTACCGCTGCAGCTGCATATGAACTGGGGTTGAAGTCGATAGGAGTCATTCGCGGAGAAGAAACGTTGCCATTGAACA
This sequence comes from Cyclobacteriaceae bacterium, assembly GCA_035764995.1. GTDB lineage: Bacteria > Bacteroidota > Bacteroidia > Cytophagales > Cyclobacteriaceae > UBA2336. The sequence continues at coordinate 6,952 of DASTYM010000326.1, forward strand.
ACACGATTTCATTTGCAAAAAGTAAGGGGATGAGCCTTCATCATGTTTCCCGGGAATCATATCAATTAAAAACAGACAAAGGTTTTATTGAAGCGCTTCAAAAGACATTTGGTGATTTTTATTTAATCCCCGAAGGAGGAACCAATGCACTGGCGGTAAAAGGTGTAACTGAATTTGCCCAAACGCTTGGAAACGACTTTGATTACCTCTGTTGCGCGGTAGGAACCGGAGGAACCATGGCTGGATTGATTTGTGGAAGCGCTCCAGGTAATAACGTAATAGGATTTCCTGTTTTGAAAGGCGGTGATTTCTTACGAGAGGAGATTAAAAGTTTACTTCCAGACAAGGTGCAAAACTGGGAATTAGTAACCGACTATCATTTTGGTGGATATGCAAAAGTTACAGCTGAGCTTACCGAATTTGTTGGAAGTTTTGAGCAAAAACACAACATCAAATTAGATCCGGTATATACCGGAAAAATGTTTTATGGGATCATCGATTTAATTAAGAAGAATTTAATTCCGAAAGGTTCAACGATTTTAGCAATCCACACCGGTGGACTACAGAAATGAAAAATAAGAACTAATCTTATAAATCTTCTCGTATGCCTCGTAGCCAGCCTGCAATACTCCATCGGGTACTTTCCTGAACAACTGTTCCTCCTTCTCCCGCGCGATTTACTTTTTCAACCGTATAGAAAGCTGAAGGTAAAATTGCTTTCATTTTAACCAAAAGATCTTCCAGGCTTTCACGTTCAAGCACCGTAAACACCAGGTTTTCGTGACCATCGGGGCCTTCGGCATCTACTTTTGTATAGCGGAAATGGTGCTGATTCAGGAATGCGATGAGTTGGGTCACATCCTTACGGGTTATGATTCGAACGATTACTTTTCCGTACGCAATCCTTTCTTCGATCATCATCCCCACTAAAATTCCCATCGCAAAACCTCCCGGATAGGCCACATAGCAAATCCAGTTATCAAGGTGTTCAAAAATTTGCCGGATAGCCATCAACCACACGAACGATTCAAAAAATCCCAACACCGTGGCCGTCACTTTTCGTCCTCCAAGCACATAAATAATACGGATGGTGTTAATGGAAACATCGGTAATACGCGCTAAAAAAATCAGGAGTGGAAGCAACACATAACTAAAAATGC
>DASTYM010000327.1:0-2033 GCA_035764995.1 Cyclobacteriaceae bacterium
TAGCGGCTCGTCCCGGACTTTCCGGGAGTAATGTTTCACGGGTATCGGCAGCCGATCTTGATCTCGTAAGTTTTGTTTTGGATTCTGCATTTAACTATGTGACAGGACCTTATGAAGGCTTCACGCACGAGACCAATAATCAAAAAGGCATTATTAAGTTTGACTGGAATGTTGGAAAGAACCACACCCTCACCGCCATTTATAATTTTCTTGACGCCTCTAAACAAAAACCAGCCCACCCCGCTGCAATTGGAAGACGCGGGCCCGATGCTACTACTTTACAGTTTTATAACTCAGGATATCAAATTAACAATAAGATCAACTCAGTTCTCGTAGAGTTGAAATCTACCTTCGGAAACAGCTACGCAAATAAGTTTCAAATCGGGTATACTCACTTTGATGACAGTCGCGATCCATTTAGTGCAACTTTCCCGGTGGTGAGTATTCAGAAAGATGGAATCCGATACATCGTGGCAGGGCATGAACCATTTTCAATTCACAACCTGTTGGATCAAAAGGTATTTCAATTCTCAGATAACTTCGACATGTACGTGAAGGATCACACGATCACAGCAGGTGTATCATTTGAAAAATTTGAATTTGATAACTCATTCAACCTGAATGCTTATGGTGGAACCTTTGGCGACTGGCCAACAGTGCAAGCCTTCATAAATGAAGTTCGCACAGGTGCATTTAACGATGATGTCGCTGCAGCGGAAGCAAGAAAAGTTCAGGATCTCTGGGCAACACCGGAAACGAATGTGGGCCAATTTGCCATATATGCTCAAGACAAATGGCAAGTCAACGACAAACTTACAGTAACGCTTGGCATACGAATGGATAAGCCATTATACTTTGACACCTCAGAAAAGGTTGAGGAAAGCATAGACCAGCAACAGGAGATCAATGGTGGATTTAATGCGTATGATCCGTCAGTCATCTACTACGATGAAAACGATAAGCAAGTACAATTTGATCATACCGAACTTCCTGATGGCAAACCTTTATTCTCTCCCAGGTTAGGTATTAACTGGGATGTTACTGGTGATACTAAAACAATTATTCGAGGAGGCAGTGGATTATTCACCGGAAGGTTCCCGTTTGTATGGGTTGGAAACCAGGTTGCGAACCCCAATTTTTACTTCTATTGTATGACAGCCAATGATTTCAAATTTCCACAAGTTTGGCGCTCCAACATTGGAATTGATAAGGCTTTTGGTGAAGGTTGGATGGCTACCGTTGATATCATGTATACCAAAGACATCAACGCCATGATGGTACGTAACTATGGTATTAATTCACCTGGCGGAACGTTGCAGGGAGTTGACAATCGTCAGATCTACACCGCTGGTGACAGGGTAACACCCTATGCCAACAACGCCTACATCTTTACGAATACTGACATCGGCCGAACATTTAATATGACTTTTGAGTTGAAGAGAAATTGGTCAAACGGAATTTACACTTCACTTGCTTACAATTACCTCGATGCGCAGGATGCCAGTTCAATTGAAGCAGAAATTTCGAGTGACGCATACGATCGAAATCCGGCATTTGGTCATGTGAACAAGGCAGTACTTGCTCCTTCTGCATATGGTAACAAGCACCGTGTTGTTGGAAATGCCAACAAAACTTTTGAATACGGACAGGGCAAATTTGCTACCACCCTCTCAATATTCTTCGAATATGCCAAGGGTGGCAGATTTAGTTATACATACTCAGGAGATATTAACGGTGATGGATCTGCATTGAATGACCTGATCTATGTCCCAACAGATTCAGAGATTGACGCAATGACGTTCAGAGCTCCGGTATTTGCCGGAGAACCAACAGCAGCCCAACAGCGCACTGCCTTAAAATCTTTTATAGCACAAGACGAGTACCTGAGTGGACGTAGAGGTGAATATGCCGAAAAGTACGCCCAACTTAGTCCATGGTTCTCTCGCTGGGATATCAGGATTCTTCAGGATTTCAAACTCGGAAACAAAAATACCATCCAACTGAGCTTCGATATTTTAAATGCAGGAAACCTG
>DASTYM010000328.1:0-2334 GCA_035764995.1 Cyclobacteriaceae bacterium
CTATCCTTTCGCTTATCGATGGTATGGAGCAATATGCAAAGGATCAGATTTCTTCAACTACAAGCCTCAATAGAATCAGTGTAAACTCTGATCCCTTCATTCATAAAGATGGCATGTCAATCCGCAAGGATTCTGTTTCAATTTTAAAATTTTCCAATTATGAGAAACTGAGGTCAGGAATGACGTATCCTGCTTTCAGTTTTCTGGTTCATCGACAACCGAAGGAAATTTCATTGAAAGGAGATTCAGCTAAAATAGCATCATACGTTACCGGAATTGTGGGGTTGAGACCTGATTCATTAATAGCTGGTCGTGATTTTACTTCGGAAGACTTATCTAAAAAGACTGCAGTAGCAATTGCAACTGAGTCATTAGCAAAAGCAATTGTAAAAAATGATAAAGTACAGGAAGTTGTAGGAAAGGAAATCCAGGCTGGAAATCGAAAGTTGACGATCGTTGGAGTTATTAATGTAAAATACTCACAAGGCCCCGAATTGTTTTTTCCCTTTACATTATTGGATGAGGCGGAGTTAAAAACTACGCTGCCTGTACTATTGGTGGAATCAGAAAATATTGAAAACGTTTCAAAGCTGAAAGGCGAAATTGAAACAACACTGACTAAAGAGTTCGGTGCTAAACATGATTTTAAAATTACAACCAATGAATTCCGGGTGAAGCAGGCAGAACAAGGTTTCTTTATTTTTCGTGTAATTATGGGATTGATTGTTGGAATATCAGTTGTTGTCGGAGGAATTGGTGTTATGAACGTATTGCTGATTTCAGTAACAGAAAGAACAACCGAAATCGGAATCCGCAAGGCAGTTGGTGCTAACAGGCGCGATATTATCTTACTGTTTCTTTCCGAATCAATAACTGTTTCTGCATTTGGGAGCCTCATTGGATTGATCTTCGGAACTCTTTTTACCATGGCTGCAATTCCGATTGTGAAGGCCCTTACAAAAGCACCTTTTCAGGCAGCCTATACACTCAATACTTTCTTAATTATTGGCATCCTGGCAGTAATTGTAGGAATTATTTTCGGAACATATCCGGCAGTTCGGGCATCTCGCCTGGACCCCGTTGATGCCATCCGCCACGAATAACCATTTCGCTACAACTTTTCAGCAGTTCGCTACATCATCCGGATATGTGAAGCCCCCCGGTTTCAGATTATTGACGAAATAGGCGATATTCATTGGTCATTAGTCATTAGTTATTTGGAACCCAAACCATTACTAATGACTGATGACCAATGACTAATTACTAACGAGATTATGCTAAAAAACTACCTCACCGTTGCCTTCCGCTCGCTTTGGCGAAATAAAATTCATACAAGTATCAATGTGGTTGGATTGAGTCTCGGAATAGCATGCTGCATCCTGATTGTATTGTTTGTAAAAGACGAGTGGACATTCGATACGTTCCATTCTAAAGCTAATCGCATCTACAGAGTTTGGGCGCGTGAAGATTGGGGCATCAATCAGGTGTTTTTCTACACCACAACACCGTTCCCGATGGGACCAGCATTGAAAGAGAATTTTCCTGAGGTGGAGCATCAAGTGCGCATCAACGCGGTAAATGCGCAAATAAAAGTAGGCAATGAACAATTTTCGCAGGGAGTAGCTTTTGGAGGAGAAGATTTCTTTGATGTTTTTGATTTCAAAGTGATAGCAGGCGATCCTGAAACCGCACTCCATAGTCAGAATACGGTTGTGCTAACTGAACAGTTGGCGATCAATTATTTCGGTAAATCTGATCCAATCAATGAGACAATTCAAATTCAGTTTGGTGATGCGTTTGAAGATTTTGTAGTGAAGGCCGTTACTGAGAAGGTTCCAACCAATTCAAGTATACGATTTGCAGTTTTGATTTCCGATCTGAATTATCCAAAGCTTTATAATCAACAGCTTCTTACTTCTTCCTGGTTTAACATTACTCCCGAGACTTATATCCTGCTTCGCGATGGCGTTGATGTAAAAGACGTTGAGAAGAAATTCCCCTCGGTGTTTAAGACAATCTTAGGAGAAGAAGATTTTAAAAACAGTAAGTATATGGCCGGCCTTCAGCCGCTTACGTCAATTCACCTGGGCACCGACTTTCCATCAGGCAGTTCAACGGTGAGTAACCCGAAGTATGCTGCTATACTGGCGGCTGCAGCGTCTCTGATTCTGTTGGTTGCTTGTATTAATTTCGTTACGCTATCTATTGGCCGATCGCTCAAGCGTGCAAAGGAAGTCGGTATTCGGAAAGTCGTGGGCGCAGAACGTAAGCAATTGATTTTTCAATTCATTGGAGAGGCCGTAATTATTTCATTAATCTCATTGGTTTTTGGAT
>DASTYM010000329.1:0-11711 GCA_035764995.1 Cyclobacteriaceae bacterium
GTCAACCACTGTATTTTCAAGTGGGAAAATCGGATGTTCAGAATAATATGCTGATCCCAGCAATCCTTTTTCTTCACCAGTTACTGTCATGAATAAAATACTTCTGCGAGGACCCTTACCATCTTTCTTCGCTTGTGCAAAAGCTTTTGCAATATTTAAAACAGAAACTGTTCCCGAACCATCGTCATCAGCTCCATTATTGATCAAATCACCAGTACCGCTTTTAAACTTACCGATGTGGTCATAGTGTGCAGTAATCACAACCAGTTCATCTTTTTTGTCTGTTCCTTCCAAATAACCAAGTACATTTTCAGTCTTAATAATTTTTAAGGCGGTAGCAACTTTGTAAGTAACAGTTGAGGGCTTTACTTTTTTCAACGCCTTCTTGGAAGGGTCTTCACCAGCTGCCTTCTTTAATTTGTCCACGGTAGTACCCATAACTTTCTCTGCTACAACAGGCGAAACCAAAAATAATCCAGCATTGTCCGGTTCCTTTGGTTTTTCAAGGCTTGGTCTTCCGCCAGAAGTAAAGTTTTTCATTTGACCTGCGAGCACATCAAAATCGGCCACTGTTTCGGTACTGCACACGAAAATAAGTTTTGCGCCTTTTTCACGGATTGCAGCGATCGTCTTACTTCCCGTCAGTCTCGTCTCTTTCGAAAAAAAGAAAACAGCTTTATCTTTTACATCTACCTGTGCAAGATCTGCCTCGGTACCGTTGCCAATAAACACAATCGGAAGGCTCACCTCACCACCCGTATCGGCAGAACCAGAGTATACAACGCCTGAAAAATTTTCAAACTTTATCTCGCCAGCTTTAACGTACGCTTCACTAACAGATCTTGAATAAAGATCTACGGGTTGGTAATAGCTTCCATTCACCGGACCGCTAAATCCCAACTCCTGAAAATGATTAGCGATAAAAGCAGCTGCCATCTTCTGACCACGGGTACCTGTCTCACGACCTTCCATGGCATCGGAAGCGATAATAGATAAGTATTCCTTGAGGTCTTCTGCAGATACCAATTTTCCGTATTGGATTGCTGTTGCGTCCTGTGCCTGAGCGCCTGCGGCCAACACAAAAAGCGATAGAAATAGTAGTTTAATCTTCATTCCTTAAAATTTAGGTTTGGCCCAAATATCATCAAGAATTTGGGATTTACGCCAGTTGTGGTGACGGAAACGAGATTTTTTACAGGACTGGTAATAAAACGTAATGAATTCTTGTTGTGCCTGTTAATTGTCTGTTTACTCCTTTACATTTGTGCCAATTTTTGACCTTGATTAATCTGATTAACCTGATTACTATGATTTTTGAAGCCAGAAAAGGGCCTTCTGATACAGTAATTAGATTAGGTGGGGGCGATTTTTACGCTAATCGGTCAATATTAGAAAAATCATGTCAATCATTTTAATCATATAAATCATAGTATGAAAATCGATTCCCAGTACAAAGAAAAATTCGAATCCCGACACAACGCTCCCAACGCGAGTCAAATTGAGGAAATGTTAAAAACTGTAAATGCAAACTCGGTAGATGAGCTGATCAGCCAAACAGTACCCGTCAACATCCGGTTGAAAAAACCCTTGAACCTTCCCACTGCCAGAACAGAGTTCGAGTTTTTAAAAGAATTTAAGACACTGGCTTCGAAGAACAAGATTAATAAGTCATACATCGGAATGGGATACTATCCCAACTTTACACCCGGTGTCATTCTAAGGAATATATTAGAGAATCCGGGTTGGTACACCGCCTACACTCCTTACCAGGCAGAAATTGCACAGGGCCGTTTAGAGGCATTGATCAATTATCAGACGATGGTGATGGATCTTACCGGGATGCAAATTGCGAATGCTTCGTTACTGGATGAAGGAACTGCTGCCGCTGAAGCGATGCACTTATTGTATGCTTCAAGGAAAGCATCGAAGAAAAATGCCACGAAGTTTTTTGTAGACCAAAATACATTCCCTCAGACCATTGATGTGTTGAAAACACGTTCAACTCCAATTGGTGTTGAGCTTGTTGTTGGAGACATCTCAAAACTCGATGTAACTGATGCCAATCTGTTTGCGGTTTTGGTCCAATATCCAGACAGCAACGGGGCGGTAAAGGATCATTCTTCCTTTATCCAGGCTGCACACGAAAACGATGTTTTTGTTGCAGTGGCTTCTGATTTACTTGCACTCACCTTATTGAAATCACCAGGCGAAATGGGTGCTGATATTGCGTTAGGTTCCAGTCAGCGTTTCGGTGTACCGATGGGCTTTGGCGGACCTCACTCAGCTTTCTTCGCAATAAAAGAAGAATTCAAACGCCAGATGGCCGGAAGAATTATCGGTGCTTCAATTGACGCTCAGGGAAATCCTGGTTACCGCATGGCGCTTCAAACGCGTGAGCAACACATCCGCAGAGAAAAAGCTACTTCTAATATCTGTACTGCACAGGTATTGCTGGCTGTTATGGCTGGTATGTACGGTGTTTATCATGGGCCTGAAGGTTTGAAAAAAATTGCCGGACGTGTTCATGCACTTGCAAAAACATTAGAGAGCGGATTAAAATCTCTTGGATTAACACAAGTGAACGAGCACTACTTCGATACGTTGAAAATTCAGGTAAGCAATAAAGAGGCAGTTCAGAAAGAAGCACTCAAGCGTGGAATTAACTTCCGCTACTTTGCTGATAATTACATTGGTATTTCAGTGGATGAAACCTCCACAAGAGAAGACGTTCAGACAATTTTGGAGATCTTTTCGAACGGAAAATCTGTAGCCCTGGCTGGTAATGAGAAAATCACATGGCCTTCATCGTTAGTCAGAACTTCTTCTTTCATGACGCACCCCGTGTTTAATTCACATCATGCTGAACATGAAATATTGCGCTACATCAAAAAATTAGAGAACAAAGATTTGTCGATGGTGCACTCAATGATTTCGCTTGGATCGTGTACGATGAAGCTCAATGCCACATCAGAAATGATTCCGGTTACCTGGCCTGAACTTGGAAACATTCACCCGTTTGCACCAGCCGATCAAACTGAAGGATATCATGAGCTGACTAAAAACCTCGAAGCATGGCTGGCAGAAATCACCGGCTTCACAGGCGTTTCCCTGCAGCCAAACAGCGGTGCACAGGGCGAGTACGCTGGGCTGATGGTAATTCGTGCTTATCATGAAAATCGTGGCGATCATCACAGAAATTTAGCTCTCATTCCTGCATCTGCTCACGGAACAAACCCAGCCAGTGCTGTAATGGCAGGTATGGATGTTGTGATAGTGAAGTCAGATGAAGAAGGAAAAATTGATGTGGCTGATCTGAAAGCAAAAGCTGAGCAACATAAGGACAACCTGGCCTGTTTAATGGTTACGTATCCTTCAACACACGGTGTATTTGAAGAATCGATCATCGACATCTGTGAAACCATTCACAAAAACGGTGGCTTGGTGTACATGGATGGAGCCAACATGAATGCTCAGGTCGGGTTAACATCTCCTGCTAACATCGGTGCCGATGTGTGTCACCTGAATCTTCACAAAACATTCTGTATTCCGCACGGTGGTGGTGGCCCTGGCATGGGCCCTATCTGCGTGAATGATAAACTAAAAGCGTTCTTGCCTGGACACGTTGTTGTAAAAACCGGAGGCGAGAAAGCGATCAACGCAGTTTCTGCTGCTCCATGGGGCAGTGCAAGCATCCTGACCATTTCATACGCATACATTTCAATGATGGGTGGCGAAGGATTAACCAATGCAACCAAACTGGCTATCTTGAATGCCAACTACATTAAAGATCGTTTGAATGGTGAGTACAAGATTTTGTACACCGGAACACATGGTCGTTGCGCACACGAGATGATTGTAGACTGTCGCGATTTCAAAAAAGTTGGTGTAGAAGTGGAAGACATTGCAAAACGCTTGATGGATTATGGATTCCATGCTCCTACGGTGTCTTTCCCGGTAGCCGGAACATTAATGATCGAGCCTACTGAGAGTGAAACTAAAGGAGAACTTGATCGTTTCTGTGACGCGCTTATTGAAATAAGAAATGAAATTCGTGAAGTAGAAGAAGGTAAAGCAGATAGAGAAAATAACGTTCTCAAGCATGCTCCTCATACCGCTGCAGTAATTACTGCCGATGTTTGGGATCGCCCTTACAGCAGACAAAAAGCTGCGTATCCGCTTCCTTACGTAAAAGAAGCCAAGTTCTGGCCTACAGTAAGTCGTATTGATAATGCGTATGGCGACAGAAACCTGGTGTGCAGTTGCCTGCCGATTGAAGAATATGCACAGAAGGAAAGTGTAAGTGCATGATGAATCTGAATAAAACTTTCAACCAACTCCAAGAATCTCCCCTTAGCGGGAGATTCTTCCTTATTATCCTGTTCGCACTTTCATTTACAGGTCAGGCTCAATCCAAATACACCGGATTACCATCTTTGGTATGGCCCAAGCTGTACGACATCAAGTTTGAAAAAGCAAAAGATAACCTGGGTGAATATGACAAACCGATCTTCAGTCAGGCCGCTAAATCACTTGAAGGTAAGATGGTAACGCTTCCAGGATACATGAACCCGTTTGAGAAAGGTTCAAAAGGAACAACATTCATGCTTTCATCATTACCAATCAATGCATGCTTTTTTTGTGGCGTAGGCGGACCAGAATCGGTGGTAGAAGTTATTTTAAAAAGCCCGATTTCGTTTAGTGAAAAACCTATTGAGATAAAAGGTATTCTTCGACTGAATTATACTGACCCTGACCGAATGATCTACAGGATTGAACAGGCCGAATATTTAGGCGAAGTTGAATTCTGATCCTACAGGAAAAAGAAATACATCAGTCCGAGTACAATTACTGTAAATAAACCTGTTAGTAAAATCCAGGTTCTGGATTCACCGCGGTCCATAGCAATCGATATTCGTCTGATTTTCTCAATAACGTGACGCTTACTCTCCTCTTTATTTTCGTGCTGTTCCATAACCATAACGTTCATGATCGTAACGCAGGAAAAGTAACCTTATTTTAGACCGTATTGATCAATTAAATAAATCAGGGCGGTCATGGCTGCAGCACCAAGTTCCAGTTCGCGCTTATCCACTTTGTCAAAAGTGTCTTCAGGAGTATGGTGGTAGCTAAAATAGCGCTGAGAGTCAGGCAAAAAGCCAATTAAAGTAGTGCCCTGAGCAGCCAATGGTCCGATATCGGCACCACCGCCTTCCTGGCTGAAGTCCGCCAGACCGTAAGGCTCTAACAGTGGTTTCCAGCTTTTGATTTTATTTTTTGCTTCATCTGTGCCGGTCATCGAGAAGCCACGAGGTGTAAAACCACCACGATCTGATTCAATGGCAGCAATGTGCTTTTCATTTTTAGCTGCTGCCTGTTTGGCATACTCCTGGCCTCCTCTCAATCCATTCTCTTCATTCATAAACATTACCGCATGAAGGGTGCGCTTAGGTTTGTAGCCCATCGCTTTTAAAATTCGCAACGCCTCTATGGATTGGACGCATCCAGTTCCGTCATCATGTGCGCCTTGCGCAAGGTCCCACGAATCCAGGTGGCCTCCCACAGCAATAAATTCATTCGGAAACTCAGAACCTTTCAATTCGCCAATCACATTGAATGAAGGTGCATCCGGCAATGTTTCACAATTAGTTTGAAAGTAAAATTTCAAATCCCTGTTTTCCATCAATAAGGCGCTGAGTATTTCAGCATGATTGGTACTGATTGCCACAGCTGGAATTTTAGGAATGTTCTCTGCGTAATTCATGCTACCTGTGTGCGGATAATCTTCAAGATTAACCCCAAGCGATCTCACCACCACACCAATAGCTCCATACTTAGCAGCTTCCGATGCTCCGCTTCTCCGTTGAAACCCGGCTTTACCATATGCGCTGAACGTATTGATCAAAGTGGGATCCATCGGCTGATTGTAGAAAACAATTTTTCCTTTCACGCCTTCATTGCCGAGCTTGGCCAGCTCTTCAAATGATTTTACCTCCACGATATTGCCTGTTACACCGGCAGGTCCGGTACCAACCGATCCACCCAATGCACAAATGTTGACTGCTATACGATCTGCCTTTTTAGGGCCTGTGATAACGTTACCAACTTCCTTTTTTCCTCGCACCCAATGTGGAACCATAACCGGCTGTAAGTAAACCGTATCGAAACCGTACTCTTTCATGATTTTGTTTGTCCACTCTACCGCTTTTGCTGCTCCATCTGATCCACTTAAACGCGCTCCGATTTTTTTAGTAAGATGTTCTAGCATCGCATACGACTTCCCTTCCTTCAATGCTTTATCATAAATCTGACGGATTATCTTTTCATCCTGTGTTTGGGCCAACAGGCATGATGAACCAACAAGAACGAAGAGGATTACTGAAAAGAATTTCATACGCTTAGGTTTAGTAACCATGTAAATTAAGCAGAATGTTTGACTTGATTACGATACCATCTCCTATCCCGCACTCGGTCAGAAAAATAGGATGATTTTTTTTCTCAAGCTTGGATGTAATTTAGCGCCTTTCAAGGCATCATGACAGAAAATTTACTTCTCATACTGGCAGGACTTATCGGTGGTTTTGTTTCCGGACTAACGGGTTTGGGCACAGGCATTGTTATGCTGGGTGTAATTCCGACTATCCTGGTCCAGTACGGAGTTCCGGAAAGTCAACTGGTGAGTGTGATCATCGCCAATACAATCTTTTCAACACTGGTATCGTCATGTGCGAATGTAGTTACAACCCTGCGTCAGAAAATGTTCTTCCTAAAAGAGACATTATGGGTTGCATTTTTTGCCACAATATGCTCATATCTCGTTTTTGAGATCATTGTTACCAGTGGAATGTACTCCAAAGAGCTTTTTAATTCGATTATAATTTTTTTCATGATCATCATCATGTTCCAAACCTTTCGAAAACTAAAATTATCAAATGTGATGAATGAGCGCGTCACAAAAGTAAAACTCAGCGTAACAGGAATCATCTCAGGGACAGTTGCAGGTTTCACCGGATTGGGAGGCGGTACCATTATTATTCCGTTGCTGAACTTGTGGCAGCGTGTGGACATTAAGAAAGCAAAATCAATTTCATACGGTGTAATTTTCTCAATTGCATTCTGGCTCACGGTTTATAATTTATTTTTCAATGGGTCAACTCACGTTGCCTTCAGTCAGGGGTTGATTATTTTTCCGATGATGCTTCCTCTGATCATCGGTGTAGTGATCGGTTCACCGCTGGGGGTGATTATTAGTCAGAAAATGTCGTCACGCGCAGTAACCATGATATTTCTGCTGATGGTGAGCATCATCACCATTCAGAAAATTGCAGAGCTCATCAAACTGAACTAAATACTTTATTCAAACGTTTGAAATGCGCTGATAAAGCCTGAATTTTATACGTCAACCATATGGCCTTTTTATTTGAATCATTTGCGGAGTGGAAAAAGTACAGTGTCGACAAAAAAATGTCGCTCGTACAAGTTGTTATTGGATATGAATGCACGCAACGTAACCGTACCGAACAGGAAATTTGGGACGGACTGGCCCGTGCCTGGGATGTGATGAAAGATGCGGTTGCCACCGGATTGAAAGAAGATATGACTTCACGATCGGGCATGATCAACAACGGGGCGAAAAAAGTTTACAACTACCCCACGCCTGTTCTCTCGAAAGAATTTCAAAACCTGATTTCACGGGCGCTCGCTGCCAAAGAAGTAAACTCATGCATGGGCCGGATTGTAGCCGCGCCAACTGCAGGTGCCAGCGGGATTATGCCTGGTGTACTTTACACATTACAAGAGATCCACAACATTGACGATAAAAAAATTTTGGAAGCGATGTTGCTCGCAGCCGGCATTGCGTTGATCATGGAACAAAAAGCCAGCATTGCAGGTGCGGTTGGTGGCTGCCAGGCCGAAACCGGAACCGCAGCAGCAATGGGATCTGGTGCAATTGTTTATTGCCTTGGCGGAGATACCGATCAAATTTTTAATGCGGTAGCTGTTACAGTTCAATGTATGCTCGGACTGGTATGCGATCCGGTAGCAGGATTGGTTGAAGTTCCTTGTGTAGTGCGCAACGCCAGCGCAGCAGCGATAGCTAACAGTTCCGCACAAATTGCCCTTGCGAATGTAAGCAGCGTAATTCCAGTTGATGAAGTAATTGAAGCCATGGGCGAAGTTGGCGCCAGTATGGAAACCCGCTACAAAGAAACAGCCATGGGCGGATTAGCAGCCACCAAAACCGGCCAAGCCATTGCCAAAAAAGTTCTTATACGCGATATTGAGGTGCTGCCGGATGAGGAAGTGAAGTGATCACGATGACAAAAATCTTTGTAATAGTTTCCACACTTTTCATAAGCTATGCTTCTGCACAGGTTAGAAATTCGTTCAACAATTTAAATATCAAGGAAGATTCGATTTTAGCATCCACAAACTCTCAATTGTCTGCGCAAACCTTCTCATCTACTGCGAAAATTGACGGCTTAATCAAATCAAATCCCGAGAAACTGGAATTATTTGCAATACTTGAGCAGTCAGAGACGCCTGTCAAGGTTCTAACAGAAGAATGGCCAGCAGGTGTAATCGTTTCGATTAACATTTTGAGGGATAGTCAGGGAAAAATAATTTACTCAGCCGAATATCCGACAAGCGAGTCAGGTGACTGGGCTATTGGCTATCATCATTATTTTGACGAGAATGGAAACACTTTCGCATTTAAAAGGGCTGCCAATTTCTTTAATACTGAATGCACACAAGGCATTGCTAAAGAACAATCCCTTTACTTTTTCAAAGCAAATCTTTCCTTAATCGAAAAACGATATGGCTTGTCAGATGAGAACGGTAACGATTTAAGTAAGAAGAAGATGTGTTTCTTTAATTATGATTACGAATACCTCATCAGAAGTAATAATAAAGAACTGCTAAAGTGATTTCAATTTGAATGACCGCTCTCAGAGTCACTACCCGCATGGCCATTGCAATAGGAATTCTTCTTCCCCTGGCTGAAACCATTCGAAGAGCGAATCAATTACTCGACCTAGCCAGCTTTATGCTCTGGTTTGATGATTATATCCTTGGTGGACTTCTCATAATTGCCGCGTGGCGTGTATTGAAACAAAAGAAAAATTCACTTGCCTTACTGACTGGCGTATGGGGAATTGGTGTAGGCGCACTTTTCTTGAGTTTTCTCGGACAGTTCAACTACTTAAAATCAGGAGATCCCGGATTGTTCGATTCGATGTTGGTGCTTGTTGTAAAGGGATTGATCCTGGCGTATATGATTGTTGGGTTGTGGTTGAGTGTGAGAGCGAGTGATCGGTGATCAAACTCACCCCAGTAACTCTCGTACGAACTTTAAAAACCTGTGCCACCCCTCTCTTTTTAAAAGAGAGGGGTTATATAAGTTATCAAGCTAGCACGCAAGTAGATGGGGTGAGTTGGAGGGGTTATATAACCTATCAAACTAGCACTAGCGATAATGGGGGTGAGTTGAAGGGTTTATATAACTTATCAAGCTAGCACAAGCCCGAATGGGGTGAGTTGGAATCGGAGTGAGTTAGTGCGATACCTATTTCATATACTCCGGAAATACATTATTCCCAAACAAATAAATCAACAGCGAAAAAATACTCGCCCATGCCGATGAACTGATGAGCATAAAAAGAATCAGCTTATCCCGCGGACTCCCAAAGCTGATCGCAAGCAGGGTTCCACCAATGGGAGTTAAAAGTAAAGGTGTTAAAAACGCCACACCAGCCACTCCATATTTTTTCCAAATCGTAACAAATTTTCGGTTCCTGTCCGAAAATCTTTTGCGGTTTGGGAAGAAACGATTGAGCACGTTGTTTCGAATCCAATCACCAGCAAAAGAAAATGCCAACACGATCGTCATTGTACCTGCAACAGTTGCAACGATAGTAGTTACCACATGAAGTTTCGCTGCAAACCCTCCCAACGGTCCTAAAATAAATTTCAACATGCTAGGCAAATACACCAGTGTAACCGCCTTCAAAATTTCTTCCCACATAATTTAATTATCCAATTTTCAATGATCAATTGGCCAATTGACAATCGAACATTGAGCATTAAAGCTTCTCTCCAAAACTTAAATCCCCCGCATCGCCCAATCCCGGTACGATATAAAATTGATCGTTCAAATTTTCATCCAATGCCCAGGTCCAAACATCATATTGAACGTTCAGGTGCTCACTCAAATATTTCACTCCCTCTGGTGCAGCCACTAATGCGGCCACATGCAGGTGTGAAGGTTTTCCATGCGCCAACAACGCATTCACCGATTTGATAACCGACTGCCCGGTGGCCAGCATGGGGTCAATTAAAATCACGGTACGCCCTTCCAATGTTGGAGTCGCGAGGTAATCGAGTTTTATTGTCAGATCGGTCTTACTTTCTTTTCGGTAGGCACCGATAAACCCGCAGTCGGACTGGCCAAAATAATTTTGAAATCCGTTAAAGTATGGCAAGCCTGCTCTTAGAACGGTGATCAGAACAGGTTTTTCTTTTAATACATCAATTTCCGAAACACCCAGTGGGGTTTGCACCGGTTTCGCTTTGTAATTCAGTTTCCTGGAAATCTCATAGGCCATCAATTCACCCAATCGTTCAATGTTTCTTCTGAAACGTTCACGGTCTTGTTGAATCGACTGATCGCGCAATTCCAGCAAATAATGATTCGCAATGGAGGGCTGCTTGTTCAGAATTGTTAACATTGATACTGGAATGCTTTTTTCTCATCAAAATTTAAGTAAAGTTGTCGATGTTTATTTTGAACTTTTAAAATAAATAATTCGAAATTGCCAGACCTGTTCCGGCATCACGCTCGAGTGATCGCGACACAGGGCTGCGAACAAAAATATGAAGCTTTTAAAGCAACTCTGCGAAATCCATGCTCCTTCTGGTGAAGAACATACCCTGAAAGAATTTCTCTTGAAATATATCGCCAAAGAGAAGAAGAACTGGAAGGGCAAGCCCGAAATTATTCATGGTGAAGAATTCCAGGATTGCATGATCCTGAGGTTTGGCAAACCCCGCACAGCAATTTTCGCGCACATGGATAGTATTGGTTTTACCGTTCGCTATCAAAACCAATTGTTACCCGTTGGCAGTCCGGATGCTGAACCCGGAACAAGACTTGTGGGCAGCGATTCAAAAGGTCTAATCGAATGTGAGTTAGAATATGACAAGGAGAATCACGCATTCTACCGGTTCGGCCGTGTGATTGATCGCGGCACTTCACTCACATATAAAATAAATTTTAAAGACACGAAGCAGTTCATTCAAACTGCCTACCTCGATAACAGGCTCGGTATTTATAATGCCCTGAAAGTTGCCGAAACATTGAAAGACGGTGTGATTGCTTTCAGCTGCTGGGAAGAACACGGAGGCGGCTCTGTTCCTTACCTCGCAAAATACATCAATGAAAAATGGGGCGTTCGACAAGCGCTTATCTCTGACATCACATGGGTGTCAGACGGTGTTGAGCCCGGAAAAGGTGTTGTTATTTCGATGCGCGACAGAAATATCCCACGAAAAAAATTTGTTAACCGTCTCATTGAAATCGCGCAAAAGAAAAAATTGAATTTTCAACTCGAAGTTGAAGGAATGGGCTCCAGCGATGGTCGAGAATTACAAACTTCAGAGTATCCTTTCGACTGGTGTTTTGTTGGCGCACCACAACAACATGCACACACACC
>DASTYM010000330.1:0-5973 GCA_035764995.1 Cyclobacteriaceae bacterium
AATCGGTTGAACCATCATCTGAAAAAATAATTTCATCATCATCGCTTAATTGAGGCAGAATAGACTCAATCTGTTCCCGAATAAAGGAAGCTCCATTGTACGTGGCCATGCAGACTGAGATTCGTGTCATTATTTATTTCGGTTTAAAAACCTGTCGACAAAAGGAATTATAGCCGGGTAAACCAATAAGAAGCCCCATCCCATCAACCGTATTGTATTATCATAGATAAAGAACAAATACATCGTGCATAAAATTGCATAGGCAGTAACGGAATAGGTGTTATTTTTTGATAACATTTTAAAATAGAGCAGCGGGAGTGCAAGTATGAAAATTGCCATAGTGATCATTCCAGGCCAACCAATATAGGTGTAGCTTGTAGAATAAATAGTTGAAACATTGAAAGGATGCTTGATGATAATTGCCTTCTGACGATTTATTCCAGCCATCGTATTTATTCTTTTCGATATCGATTCAAAAAGAAATTCGTTATTGACGTATTCTAAAACTCTTCTCATCGAAATGGGTGGTACCGTATGATGATTAATATTCATTTGCAAATTGGCGATCGGAGAAGAAATATAGATGTATGCCCAAAAAAATTCTTTTGGAACAAGTGATTCCCGAAAATTCTCCGTTGCTCTTCCGGTTTCAAGAAAAATGTCAGGATTGTATGCTACGTGGTCTTCAACAGCGCTTCGTTTATTTCCAACAACACCAAAGAGGTAAAACACGACTATTAACAGCGGTAAAGCCAACATCAATTTCCTGAATGGAATTTTATCGAGTGTGAAAAGATAGAGTAGTGAACTTCCGATTAAAATAAAGAAAAGCATCGAACGACTAATGATCAGGATAGATGCTGATAAATTTGTAAGGTATAAAGCCAGCAATACTCTTTTTCTTTCTGACAGAAATGCATGAAATAAATAGAGTGTGTAAAACGAAGAAATGGTTACGGCAAGCACATGCAGTCCCGGCATCCCGAACAATCGGTAGTTGAATGGCTTATCCAATAAAATATTGAGCAGCGGAATACTTCCCTCGTAAACAAAATCGATTATCCATAAACAATAGATAAAAATCGTAACATGTATTGGATTAACCGGTGGTTGTGTTTTATGAAAGGTAACTGGCTTTACTTTTGACCAATATTTCGATAAAACGAAATGTGCAATGAGTGTACAGCTGATGAAAACAACAAGCGGAACTTTTAGTGCCGGATAAGCACTCGACCAGTTTAAAGGATACAGCGCCAATGCAGCCAGAAATCCAATGCAGTAAAGTGAGTACGGATTAATCATGCCACATGCTATCAAAGTATTGTTTTACAAACGCAAGCGTTTTATGGCGCACAGAAAGTTTTACAGCACGCAGGAAGGGTCGAAGGATGATAAGCCAGTTGCCTGGATGATACTTTTTCCTGAAAATTTTAGCAGCCGATGTAAAGTGGGTAAATCTTTCAAGTTCTTCATGTACTTCCATTCCCTGTAATGAAGAATGGCCGTGATTTGCGATGAGAGAAATTAAGACAAAACTTTCGTGAACCGTCCGAATCTTTTCGATAAAGGCATAGTCACTGAAATCTAATGGGAATGCCTCATCATACCCCTTTGCTTGCCGAAACGAGTTTACCGAAATCATGAGACCGCTGTTTACAAAATGCAGTTTGTTAAAGCTTTGAATCCCATCCGAGACGGAACTTATGCGAAAACCGTTGCCTAAGCGGAATTTAAAGGGTGAAATAATCCCAACCCTGTCCGTCAACCGGGGAATAAAGCAACTTTCCTGCGGGTAGGCTACCAGGAAGTTGTGGTACTTTTCGATTGCATCAATAGGAAAATGGGTATCCTGATCCAGCAATAGCAACCACTTTTTTCCCAGGGACTCCGCCATTTTAAAACCTTCATTGTACGCCCGGCTAACACCCGGATTAGAGGTATCAGATCGAAATATGATTGCAGTATCAGGGGAATTGTTTTCCCGGATGGTCGGGCTATTATCATATACGAACCAGTCAATAGTACCGTTGCTCTTTTTCAGGGCCTCAGACAAGGAAGTATAGGTTACAGATTCGCGCAATGGCGTTTTGTAAAGAACCAGTACGGCCAGTGTCTCATCTAACCATTGCTGTAATGCCGCGCTCAAACCATTGATAATTTGTAAGGACTTGGTAAATTTCAATTTAAACTAGAATATTAATATGAGAATTTCCACTGAGCAGGACTATCAGCAAGTTTATAAGAAGAGTGTTGAGAATCCTGAAGCATTTTGGGCTGAGGTTGCACAAGATTTTGTGTGGCGAAAAAAGTGGAACAAGGTACTAGAGTGGGATTTTAATAAACCTGACGTGAAATGGTTTATCGGTGGGAAATTAAACATCACTGAAAACTGCCTTGATCGCCATCTCACTACCAGGGCCAATCAAACTGCATTGATTTGGGAACCCAGCGATCCGAAAGATGAATCAAAACACTTTACCTATCAACAGCTTTACGATCACACGTGTCGTGCAGCGAATATGTTAAAAGCAAATGGAGTGAAGAAAGGCGATCGGGTTTGCATTTACATGCCGATGGTACCGGAGCTTTCCTTTGCGATACTGGCGTGTGCAAGAATTGGTGCAGTTCACTCAGTTGTGTTCGCAGGATTTTCCTCGGGATCACTGGTGGATCGAATTAATGACTCAGGGTGCAAAATTGTGCTGACGGCCGATGGCGTGATGCGTGGCGACAAAAAAATTGAGTTGAAAGAAATTGTTGACGAAGCTTTGGTTAAATGCCCAACCGTTGAGAAAACAGTTGTCCTCAAGCACTCACCTTCAAAAGTAGCCATGAAGTCGGGCCGTGATGTGTGGTGGCATGATGAAATTGAAAAAGTGGACGCAGAGTGTGCTGCTGAGGAAATGGATTCAGAAGACTTGCTATTCATCTTGTATACTTCCGGATCAACAGGTAAACCAAAAGGCATGGTTCATACCTGTGGAGGATATATGGTGTACACGAACTATACTTTTAAAACTGCATTTCAGTACCAGGATGGCCAGGTTTACTGGTGTACTGCCGATGTCGGTTGGATTACCGGTCACTCATATATATTATATGGACCATTGTCAGCAGGTGCAACTACCATTATGTTCGAAGGTGTTCCTTCATGGCCCGATTGGGGAAGATTCTGGCAGGTGATTGAACGACATAAGGTGAATATTTTTTATACCGCGCCAACAGCCATTCGGTCACTCGAAAAAGCACCACTGAGCTTTGTTGACAGGAGCGATATAACATCGTTGAAAGTATTAGGCACAGTAGGAGAGCCTATCAACGAGGAGGCCTGGCATTGGTACGATAAAAATATCGGAAAAGGAAAATGCCCGATCGTTGACACCTGGTGGCAAACTGAAAACGGTGGCTTCATGATTTCACCGATCGCACACGTGACAAAATTAAAACCAGCACACGCATCGTTTCCGTTACCGGGAGTTCAACCTGCCATCATGGATGAAAACGGAAAAGAGCTTACGGGAAATGGTGTAGAAGGAAGGCTCACCATAAAATTCCCATGGCCTTCCATTGCCAGAACCATTTATGGAAACCATCAACGCTTTAAGGAAACATATTTTTCTACTTTTCCGGGAAAATATTTTACGGGTGATGGTTGCAAGCGCGATGAAGAAGGTTATTATAGAATTACCGGCCGGGTTGATGATATTATTATTGTATCCGGTCACAATATGGGAACAGCAGAAATCGAAAGTGCCATTGATGAACACAGTGCCGTTTGCGAAACTGCCGTGGTTGGTTTTCCGCACGATGTAAAAGGTCAGGGTATTTATGCTTTTGTTATTTGTTACGAAAAGCCAAGGGAAGAAGAAAAGCTTCGTGCTGAAATCAGAGAAACCATTTCGAAAATAATAGGCCCTATTGCCAAACCCGATAAAATTCAGTTTGTAAGCGGATTACCAAAAACGCGCTCTGGTAAAATCATGCGCAGAATCTTGCGGAAGGTTGCAGAAGGCGAAATATCTAATCTGGGCGATACTTCCACGTTATTAGATCCCACAGTTGTAGAAGAAATTAAAAATGGGGCACTTTAAAGCTCTATTTTAATATCTTTGACCTCTGAATAACAACCACTATGGAAATAACAGGAACAGTAATTAGCCTTTTGCCTTTGCAAACCGGTCAGGGTAAGAATGGCGTTTGGAAAAAGCAGGAATTTATCATGGAAACCCCGGGACAATTTCCGAAAAAAGTGTGCTTGTCACTTTGGGGCGAAAAAGTAGACGAAAACAGACTTACAGTTGGTGAGCGTATCACCGCCTCTATTAATATTGAAAGCCGTGAATACAATGGCCGTTGGTACACCGATGTTCGTGCCTGGAAAATTGCCAGGGCAGGAGGCAGCAACCAGCAACAAGACGCACCTCCCATTAGCGCTGCGTTTGCACCAGACGCCAGCAGCGGAAGTGATGACCTTCCATTTTAACTGATATGATGTCCCGCTTTAAGATTTTGTCAAATGTTTTAAAAGCCGCAATGATCACGGGAGTCTTTGCGGCTTTTGTTATTTATCTAACCACCGATCGAACGCATTCAAAGGCAGGCTTAAGCATGTCATATGCATCTGTTCAAGAGGATATTTTTAACCAGATTTCAATTGGAAATATCCAGGAAATTCATGGCGTGAAAATCATGGATTACGAAAACCAAAAGATTGAGTATTATTTTGAGTACGAGGCCAATGCATTGGATACATTGAAAATGATTGCTGTCTTACCCTTTGCCATTGATGACAATATTTCGAATGTGGCACCCGTTCGAATGGAGAGCAACACAAACCCGTTAGAGATTAACCCAGCCTTTACGGAAGAAATTCGGGATGCTATTGCGTTTTTCTCGAATGCAAAGGCTGAGGAATTCACATTTTACGAGTGTGTTAAAAGTCCGATGAAGCACACATTACTGATTAGTAAAACTTCCTCCCGAATTTTGCACAAAGTTGAGTCTATCTGATTGTGTCCATAATCAGGTTCCAGGAAATCTTTTAACATAACTGGCTGCGTTTTAATTTGTTCGCTTCTAAATAAGCTTTCGGTGTAACCCCAATCGTTAAAACACCGTAAAATATCCGGATTTAGGAGGTTACCTTTCCTTTCTTTTAACACTAAATACTTGTGATGCGCACGATATTATTTAACGAACTCATAACCTGTTGCAACTTAATAAACAACTGATATTATAGTATTTTGATATAGTTCTTAATCCTAACCCTTAAAAAAAGACTCCCCAATGAAATCCCTCATCCAGGCAATCCTGTTGCTCGGGACTACGCTCATTTTTGCTTCCCCGCTGCAGGCACAACAATTGTTAAAATTTCATGCACGCATTGGTACTTCAGCTAATACTTTTAGCAATGCTAGTACGCTCTCCAAGACCGCCTCATTTGGACTATTGGCTGGTGGTGGTGCCGAATACACGATAACCCCATCGCTGAAAGTTTTGGCCACACTGGACTATCACCAGCTTAAGGGTCAGATAGATCCCACTACGTCAACAACACCCGAGTACACAGCTCTAACAGAAAATAAGATTACAATTCACATGGCAGAGCTAACAGGCTCGGGTGCGTATAAATTGCCATTAACTTTCCTGGGCGACCTTGCCCCATATATCACAGCTGGAGGTTCTATTGGCTATAACTTCTATACAGAGAATAACAAATCAACAGAATTTAATTATCCCACCTATAGCTATCAATTTAACAGCAAGGATAACGTAACATCCGAGTACGCTCAACTCTTGTATTCAGTACAGGCTGGCGCACGCCTTGAAATACCCTTGAGAGAAGGAATTTTTAGCGGACTGCTGTTTGATCTCCGGTACCGGAGAAACATGAATGCTGTGAAGCAAGGTCTTTCTTCCGCAGGCTCCACAGATCCTGCTGACACCTATGCAGATAGCCTAATGGCGACTATC
>DASTYM010000331.1:0-7382 GCA_035764995.1 Cyclobacteriaceae bacterium
TACGGTAAAAGCCTGTATGACTATGAAATGGATCACCCGTGAACGTCCGAAAATTGACCGCATTGCCTGCCCGTGGCTGATCAGGCGTTTCGTAGATAAAGAAGCAGAATTTATCTATGTTCCATACGAGCAAGTGATTTCGCAATCAAAGATGTTAAACGCCATCCCGTTTGATCTGCCCGAAGTAGAGTACACGCACTATGGTGATGAATGCACGTTTGACTACATCATCAAAAAGCATAAGCTGGATGACCCTGCTTTAAAAGTAATGGCCGTCATTGTTCGTGGAGCAGATACAGACCGTCATGATATTGCCAGTCAATCATCGGGACTTTGGGCTATCTCAGCAGGGTTGTCACACAATGTGAAAGATGATCATATACTTCTTGAAAAAGGAATGATGATCTATGACGCTCTGTACAGCTGGGCAAAGCACTTACAAAATGAAAAGCATACTCAAAACCCGATTGAAAATTTATTACTGGATGTTTATAAGAAATTTCTTAAACACAAATCCGGTAAAGTACCCAAATGGGCGAAAGAGCTGAAAGAAATTATCCAGGATCAAATTGACACGAATCTCACATTGAGTTTAAGGGAACTTTCAGAAAGCCTTCATGTCCATCCGAGTTATTTGTCGCGGGAATTTTCCAAGTATTTTGACGACCTCTCTTTTGGCGACTACATCCGTAAACTGAGGATTGAAAAAGCTATCGTTTTGTTGAACGACACAACGAACACGCTGGCTGAAATTGCCTATCTCACGGGTTTCTCTGATCAAAGCCACTTTAATCGGATATTCAAGAAATATACCGGCAAAAATCCCTCGGAATACCGAAAAAGTTTCCTAAAAAGTAAAACGGATACAAGCCGGTAAATTTCGTTCTATATCATTACCGTTTCTATGCGTAGCCTTGTACAGTAAAATCTGTAGGACTATGAAATCTCCATGCCCTGTATTCAACCACGATCATAATTTGGAAGGAGATTCCATGTGACAATAGACATAAAAATCATTAACACATGAAATGGATAACACGAGAACGCCCAAAAATTGATCGCATCGCTTGTCCCTGGCTGATCAAGAATTTTGTTGATAAGAGTGCTGAGTTTATCTACGTTCCTAAAGAACAAGTCTTTGCGAAAGCAGAGGAACTGAAAGCTATTCCTTACGATATACCAGGTGCTGAATATTCTCACGAAGGAGATTTCTGCACATTTGATTACATCATCCGGAAGCATCACATCACCGATCCGGCCATCGAACAACTTTCTGCAATTGTTCGCGGGGCAGATACAGATAGTTTTGAGTTGGCTCCTCAAGCAGCAGGACTTTGGGCAATCTCGGCAGGGCTATCATACAATTATAGAGATGATTATGAACAGCTTGCCATCGGGATGAAAATCTATGATGCGCTATACAGTTGGGCAAAATATGTTCACGATGAAAAACACACCTGGTCAAATAAACTCTAATTACAACAATGCCTTCTTACTCATTAAAAGATTTGATCATCTACTTTTTAAAACTCGGTACCTGGGGTTTTGGTGGCCCTGTAGCATTAGTCGGATACATGCACCGCGATCTTGTTGAAAATAAAAAATGGATTAGTGAGGATGACTACAAGGAAGGACTAGCACTTTCACAACTGGCACCCGGACCACTGGCAGCACAACTCGCCATCTACCTGGGATATGCACATTACAGAATCATGGGAGCAACACTGGCGGGAATTGCATTTGTACTCCCATCTTTTTTAATGGTACTGGCGATTGGCTATGCTTATGTTTCTTACGGTGGCCTTCCCTGGATGCAAGCTGTGTTTTATGGAGTAGGTGCAGCGGTAATCGGTATCATTGCTATTGGCAGCTACAAGTTAACCGCAAAGAGCATTGGTAAAGACAAATTGTTGTGGGCGATATTCATCGTATTGGCCGTGATCACATTTATTACAGAAGAAGAAATTTTGTGGATAATACTTTTAGCCGGAGTTGCTGTATGGTTTGCTAAAGCCCCGCCTACATGGTTAAGCTCTGGAGCAAACGGAATTTTTCCTGCGATGCTTGTTCAATTGCAACCTTTAGCCACCGAATCAAAACTCTGGGAAATCGCCTGGTTCTTTACCAAAGCGGGAGCATTTGTATTTGGAAGCGGCCTGGCTATCGTTCCATTTTTATACGGTGGTGTGGTAAACGAATATGCATGGCTTAACGAACAACAATTTCTGGATGCTGTTGCAGTAGCCATGATCACTCCGGGGCCTGTTGTAATTACGGTTGGATTTATTGGCTATCTCGTTGCCGGATTTTGGGGTGCCGTTGTTGCTGCACTTGCTACTTTTCTGCCTTGTTATTTGTTCACCATATTACCGGCTCCATACTTCAAAAAATACGGCAAACATCCGGCTATTAAAGCTTTTGTCGATGGAGTAACGGCAGCAGCCATCGGAGCGATTGCCGGAGCTGTACTTGTATTGGGAAAGAGAACGCTCACGGATATACCGTCTGTCATCATTGCCCTGAGTACAATTGGCGTATTGCTTAAATTTAAGAAACTTCAGGAGCCTCTCATTATTGGAGTGGCAGCACTTATCGGAATCACACTAAAACTGCTATTATGAACCGCAAAGATTTTCTCAAGACATCAGCTATCATGGGTGGAGCTTCTATACTCCCTGCCAACAGCGCATTCTCTGCGAGCCTTCAGCAGAGTGGAATGGATAAATTAACGGATGCACAAGGCAACTTTGCATTGCAGCCATTGCCCTATAATGAAAACTTTCTTGAACCTAACATGGATCAGGAAACAGTTCATTTGCATTATACCTTTCATCATGGTGATGCAGTAAAAGCAGCCAACAAAGATTTGCAGATGATTCAAAAAGCAATTGATGAAAACAACGTTGAGACCGTTGATTACTGGACAAAGAAACTATCATATCATTTATCCTCACACATCCTGCATACAATCTTCTGGACAAATCTTGCCAACAAGAAATCTGACCCAAAAGGTGAATTGGTAAAACAGATCGAAAAAGATTTCGGATCATACGACAAACTCAAATTACTGATCTCCAAAACTTCCAAGGGGATTGACGGAAACGGATGGGGAATTCTTGGTTATCATCCATCCACCGGGAAGCTCACCGTATTGCAATGTGAAAACCATGAGAAGCTGACGCAATGGGGAGTAATACCAATTTTGGTGATTGATGTGTGGGAGCATTCATACTATCTGAAATACCGGAACAGACGAGCCGAGTTTGTGGACAATCTCTTCCCCATTATCAACTGGGACAACGTGGCGGAACGCTTCAGTGTGGCCAGGAAGATTGGATAACTTTGTATGTGAAAACAAACTGCATTTATAAGTCGATCTCACCAGAAGCTTGGGCGACCTGTTGGCGGTTTCCGGAGGTGGCCTTAATAAAACAAACGCCAGGGGCAACGCTGGCAGATAACTCAAAATCACTTGAGCTATTGAAGAATTCTTCGTTAATCAACTTGCGTCCAAGTTGATCATAGACAATGAGATGAAGTTGCAACAATAAATTTATGAATTCATTCAAACTGAGTGTTCCACTTTAATCTAACCTTTAAGCGCTGATGCAAAGTCTGTCCTATTGAGGCTCAATGCCTGGAATGTGCAAATTGTGGTCACTACAAGGAAGCAATAAACGATGGGATAGACAGGGTCAAGCCAAACGAACTTCGTTGAGAACACAAATGTCCTGAGTAGCTCATTTAATAAAATGTACGCAATCGGACCGAACACCGCCAATGCAATCATCATTTGCTTTACAAATTCACGTACCAATAGATAAGTTACATGAGTTGTACGTGCTCCAAAAAGTTTATGAACAGCAATCTCCTTTAGTTTGTCGCGTACAAGGCTTACGCTTAAGCCGTAAATGGCAAAACATGAAAGTACACCTGATATGATAGCAAGTATTGCAGATAGTTTATTAAGCTTGTCCTGATAGTCCACCCATGACTTAAAATTATTATCGAGGTAGTTTACACGGGCAATCTCACCTCTGAATGAAAGATTTTTTGAAAGTTGTTCTACCGTTCTGCGAATATCAACCTCAAGTACTCGCACGCACAGCCAGTTGTAATGATAATCTTTACCGATTGTGATCTTGATTGGTTTCTCGGGTTGATTAAAAGCCTCGCTAATGTCTTCAATAACACCAATGACATTTGCCTGATTTTCAGCCATTCGTTCCTTTCCACTCCTATTAGTTACTATTATCGAGTCACCCCAGTTCGGTCCAAACCAATAGCCTTCTTTCATGTCGAGATTAAAAAATTCCCTGAAGCCTGCATCCGTTTGAAGTAAGTAAAATTCGGAACCAATTTCTTTGCTTGTGACCCGGTCGGGCAACTGGGAAACAGCCATAACATCCAGAATATTCGGGTTGAATTGTTTCCAACCTGAACGCAGATTCCGAACTCCTTCATTGGTTATTCCTGCCGGAGAGTTAAGAAATACGATCTGATCGTGATTTTGTCCAGGCTCTTTTACAAGGGAGTAGTTGATTTGCCTTCGAATAACAACAGAGGCAGTGATTAAAAAGATACTTATTCCGAGTTGAAGAAAAATAATTATTCGCTTGAGGTTGGGAAAGGTTATTGTATCAGTACTTAGCAAGCGGCTGGGAGTAGCTTGTATAAATCTCATTGTCATGAAAACCGGAGACATAGTGAGTAGAGCAAACAATAATCCCACGATCATAATTAATCGTAAATCAAATGCAAGAATCAATGGAAGGATTTGAATATTCAAGATCGATCTCATAAAGCCGCTCATCGATATCAGTATGAGTAGTCCTATAAAAAAGGAAATTCCTACAAGTGTGGATGACTCCTTTACAAATCCGTATAAAAGGGTTGTCTGATTTGTTCCAGCAAGTTTTTTTATGGCAAGTTCTTTTGAACGATACGGTAGGGTGATGGTAGTAAGGTTAACAAAACTACTGAGAGACAGAAAAAGAATTAGACTTGCAATACAAATCAGGATAATCACACTGTAATTATCTCCATGTCTCGCATCTTCTCCCAGTACTCTTGGTCCAAAATAGAGCTCAGGCAGCGGCTGAAGACTGTAAGTCATTTTAGTGTGAATGGATTCGTCATCATAAATTTTATAGTGCCTTGGATTTTCCTTTTGAGTTCTTCCGTATACGCCAGATTCTTTCGGATTAAAATTTAGAGCTGTTATCGCATTGTCATCGAATGCAACAAATACATCAAAGTCTTCATGACTGTTTTTCGGAAAATCCTTGAAAACAGCAACAACTCTTGCGTCTACCGTGTCTTCAGAAGTATAGATCTTTATTCTCTTACCTGCCGTGTAAATTGCACCTGTGTAATCCTTTGCTGTCCGGGAGGATATCATTGCCACCACTTCGCCTGACTCCCGAAAGTCGCGAATATTGCCATCCATGATTTCAAAGGAGAAAATGTCAATAATTTCAGGATCAGCGGCATGAATCTTCTGGTCATAGAATAGCTTCGTGTCGGGTGAAACCACGGTCACTTTGTTCATAATCTTGACTCGTGAAACAATAAGGGAATCTTCATAGTAACTTTTTATTCGGTTGAAGGCTTTCTGGGAAATTTTAGCTGACAACCTGTTTCCGCTATACTGTTCATCGGTATTTTTTCTTAGTACGCGGAACACGTTGCTCGCATCTTTGTGAAATCTATCAAACCCAAATTCATTCAATGAAAAAAGTATGATTAGGACGGAGGAAGCGAACGCAACGGCTAGTGTAACAATCTTAAGAATATAGACTTCCCGATTTCTTGAAATTATTCGGGTAAACAATCTGGAGTGGAAACCTGGCATTAATTAATCTTTCACTTAGTGTACTCAACAACCCGACCAATTTTCAAAAATTCTCAAATTTTAATGATTTGCGAGACTCAGCGTTTCAGTATCGGACGAATATCATCGATATTGAACACTTGCAATTGGAAATAGGATTTAAGCATTTGGCTCGTGTCGCGGTGGTTTGCGTGGCCAAGGCATGTACCAAAAACCGCTATAGCTCCATTGGGGGAGCTATAGCGGTACAGTGGAGTCGGAGGGAATTGAACCCTCGTCCAGAGAAGATAAAATCATACGTTCTACATGCTTAGTTGACTTTGGTTGTCGGGAATCTGAAGGCAGGCAACAGCCTAACAAATTCCGTAGTTACTATGTCTTAGCTGTACTTAGCAACATCGTACAGAGCAGTTCTTACAGTCGACACCGCTATACCAGTACCAGCAGAACATAGGCACTGAGCGATGATGGCTTTCCCGATCTTATCGGGACGAGGCTAATTTACCCTATCGGATAAATTAAGCAGCCATGGCGTAGTTAGACTCGCCACGTAGTTTGTTGAGAGCAGTGATCAAAGCTCTACCCTCATGAGCTTGCATGCTGGCTTATGACATTACACATCCTGTCAAAACCGGTCGACCCCGAAAATCAATTGGCAAAACGGCAATAGGCAGTTGACAATTGTTTTATCGAAATCAGACAACAAATATACATCTAAAAAGTTCCAGACTTGTCAGTATACGAAATTCAGCAGGCAACAGGCAAGTTGCCTACTGCATACTGCTTATTGCCTACTTGTCTTAACGCTTTTCAATTAATCGACAATTACTATCTTGCGACAGATGGAGAATTTTGTTGTATCGGCACGGAAATACCGCCCTACCGGGTTTGACGAAGTAGTTGGTCAGGAGCACATTACTACAACGCTCAAAAATGCGATCGACAACAATAAATTGGCGCAAGCCCTCCTGTTTTGCGGTCCAAGGGGTGTGGGTAAAACTACCTGCGCTCGCATTGTTGCCCGACTCATCAACGGTTTTGAAGAGAAAGCCGAAACTAATTCACTGAATATTTTTGAGCTCGATGCCGCCTCCAATAACTCGGTAGAAGACATCCGTAACCTGATTGACCAGGTTCGGTACCCTCCTCAATTCGGCAAATTCAAAGTCTATATTATAGACGAGGTTCACATGCTTTCGAATGCGGCATTTAATGCCTTTTTGAAAACATTGGAAGAACCTCCCTCCTATGCAATCTTTATTCTGGCTACAACAGAGAAACATAAGGTTATTCCAACCATTCTTTCACGTTGCCAGATTTTTGATTTTAACAGGATACAGATTTCGGATATCGCCAATCATTTAAAAGTGATTGCGAAACACGAGGGCATCAAAGCCGAAGATGAAGCCATGCACCTGATCGCTCAAAAAGCCGATGGTGCGTTGCGCGATGCGCTCTCCATTTTTGATTTGATGGTGACCTATTCTTCGGGACAGGCTATTACGTTCAAGGATGTACTTTCCAATCTGCACATCCTTGATTATGATTA
>DASTYM010000332.1:0-3935 GCA_035764995.1 Cyclobacteriaceae bacterium
AAAGCCCACCCAAAAGAAATCCATGGTTTGTTTGAGTGCTGCTGCAACGTTGGAAAGATTGGCAATTACATCGTTCTCTCCTTCAACCAGTGCTTGAATTTGAGGAACCAGGGTTGCGTAACGTTCTTGCTTATCGGTTGAGGTGGAGATGATGAGTTCTTCGGCCATTTGTTAGGAGTTAGTAATCGGTAATCGGTAATCGGTAATCGGTAATCAGAATTATATTTTTTCCAGAATGTTTTTCGTTCTTTCATTTTGAATATTGCCTGTGTTCAGTGTGGATGCTGGTTCGAATAGCAATAATTCTACCTCCTCATCGGCAACGGGTTTGTGTTCGACACCCCGTGGCACAATAATGAATTCGCCTGGCTTAATTATTTCAGTGCGGTCTTTAAACTCCATTTTCAATGTTCCTTTCACCACCAGGAACATTTCATCTTCACGTTCATGATGATGGAAGAAAAATTCACCTTTCAGTTTAGCGGCTTTTACCTGTTGGCCATTGAGTTCACCAATGATCCGGGGATTCCAATGATCGCTAAACTTCGATAGTTTTTCAGCAATGTTAATTTTTTCCATGGAGCGGGTGATAAGTTCGCACTGTATCGTTGAATACGGATTCCTGGGCAATTAAGTTCCCGCGTAATCGCGGAGATTGAATTCCCTTTCCAAAATACTTATCAGAAACAAAAACGCTGGCCTCATCCCATAATCCGGTATCAATAAAAAGCTGCAAGGTGGTTGCTCCACCCTCCACAATTACTGACTGGATTTTTCTTTTATATAAATCAGCAACTACGTTCTGTATAAAATTCTCCTCTTCAATTCTAATCAGCGTAAGATTCGGGTGCTCCTCATGCTTCAGCACATTATAACAAAGTGTAGGTTGCGAACGATCAAAAAGATGAAGGGCATCGCTTAGTCTTAAAAAACGATCCATCACAATGCGAATGGGATTTTTGCCTGACCAATCCCGAACGTTTAATTGGGGATTATCATGACGGGCAGTCATTGGGCCTACTAAGATTGAATCTTCTTCCGCCCGCCATTTGTGCACCAGCTGCCGTGAGTATTCATTGCTGATCCATTTTGAGTCGTGATTTTCACGCGCAATAAATCCATCGGAAGTCTCAGCCCATTTCAGTATAATGTAAGGGCGTTGCTTTTCCATGAAGGTGAAAAAACGTTTGTTCAACTCACGCCCTTCTTTCTCCAAAATTCCGGTAACAACTTCTATTCCGACAGCTCGTAATTTTTTTACTCCATTTCCGGCAACCAATGGATTTGAATCGAGATTGCTCGCTACTACTTTCTTTACTGAATGCTTAATCAGTAAGTCGGCACAAGGCAGAGTTTTACCGGTATGTGAGCAGGGTTCCAGGTTGACGTAAACTGTAGAATCTTTCAGCAATGATTTATCCTGAACAGATTCAATCGCATTTACTTCTGCATGTGGCTCACCATATTTTTTATGCCAACCCTCTCCAATGATCAAATTATTGTGAACTATCACGCATCCAACCCGCGGGTTCGGGCTCACCTGACCAATACCCAAACAGGCCAGTTCGAGTGCCCGTTTCATAAAAAATTCATCGGCATGGTGGTCGTGCGGTTTCATGGGTGTATACTTGCAAAGATGAAAAATTCCAAAGAGATATTTCGGGATTTAGTATCACAGATTACCCTGAAAGAGGACCCTGAAGAAATTCAGAGTATTCTGTATATCGTTCTGGAAGCTATTTTGGGGTTATCCCGTGCTGACATTATTGCTGAAAAATCTATTTCATTCTCCGCTGAGTTTCAGCATAAGCTGAAAACAATCATCCGACAGATCAACCAGCACGAGCCTGTCCAGTATATTTTAGGTGAAACATATTTTTTTGGAAGGAGATTCAACGTGAGCCCGGCAGTTCTGATTCCCCGACCCGAAACAGAATTATTAGTTGAGGAGGTTTTGAAAGAAATCCAACCTTTTACGCCAGGTACTATCGTAGATATTGGCACAGGAAGCGGTTGCATCGCAGTTACCCTTGCCAAAGAATTACCTGATAAAAAAATTGTAGGGATTGATGTAAGCGAAGCAGCATTAAAAATTGCTCGGGGAAACACACTCCAACTAAACGCGACTGCAGAATTTCAGCATGTAAATGTTTTGCAGGAATTTCCTTTTCAGGGATTGGAGATGATTGTGAGTAATCCTCCCTACATAGCGTTCGCTGAAAAAGAATCCATGAAAAGGAACGTGCTTGATCACGAACCTCACCTCGCGCTGTTCGTGTCCGACAACGACCCGCTTCAATTTTATAAAGCAATTGCTGAGAAGGGTTATTCTGCGTTACTCCAGAACGGAAAAATCCTCGTTGAGATTAACGAACGATTTGGAAATGAGGTGGCTGATGTTTTTCGTGAATCAGGATTCAAAAGCATCAGAATCATTAAAGATCTTCAACAAAAAGACAGAATTGTAATCGCCCATAAACGATGAATCCGCTTCTCATTCTTCATGGGGCTCTTGGCTCCGCCTCGCAACTTGATCCGGTTAAAAATGCTTTCGAAAACAGGGTTGTTCATACGTTAAATTTTTCAGGCCACGGTGGCGTTGCATTTCAAACTGATTTTGGCATTCAGCAATTTGCCGATGACGCATTTCAATACTTACAGCGTCATCAACTCAAACAAGTCGACATTTTTGGTTATAGCATGGGCGGTTATGTGGCGTTGTGGCTAGCGAAAAATTATCCTGATCGTGTTGGGAAGATTGTCACGCTCGGAACCAAATTTGATTGGAATGAAGAATCTGCAACGAAGGAGGTCAAAAAATTAAATCCTGAAAAAATTCTTGAAAAGATTCCTGCCTTCGCCAGAATCCTGGAACATCGTCATGCGCCTAATGATTGGAAAGAGTTATTAAATAAAACTGCAGATATGATGTTGAGTCTTGGCAAAAAACCACTTCTCACGAAAGAAATCTTAGAAACCATTAATCATCAAACGATTATTTGCTTAGGGGATCAGGATGATATGGCGGACAGAAGTTATTCCGAGGACGTAGCGGGGTTTCTGCCCAACGGACAATTCAGATTACTGGAGAATACTCCTCATCCGATTGAGAAGGTAGATTTGAAAAAACTTTCCCTTTAGCCGTCATTTCGAGGAAGGAACGACCGAGAAATCCCCAGACTACAACGTGCGCATTTCATAGGTAGGGGATTTCTCGCTACGCTCGAAATGACGTAGCTTAAGGTTCGCTAAAATTCACTCACCCAAAAACTACTGTCACGTTTGATGATCACAACTCCATCTCGTTGAGTTTGAAGGTCGGGTTCGTCATGGGAAGGATAAACACTAACAGTTCTACCGGCAGGAAGCCATTTTTCATAAGAACCATTTCGGATAAATGACCATCGTTTATCTCCATTAAAAATGGAAAGATCCAGCAACGAAAATGACTCAAAACTCTCAAGAGGCTCTGTTGCTATTACATTCACTGCATTTTGCTTTTTCGCTATTAAAAAATAAAGTGCGGTTGACAATGCCTCTTCCTCCGTATTGTAGGAAAGTAGTTTTAATGGAAATTGATCGTGAAGCAATGTAGTGAATTCAGCAACTCGATCAGTACTTGCTACCACAACATCAATTTTAATTCCCCACTTCATCACAGCATCTAATGCTTTGTCGGAAACCATAACCGTTGGGCTCCACTCCAGCAATTCCTGAACTTGCTCCATCGAAACTGCGCCAGCATCCATAATCAGCAAAGCCGGCTCCTGATCTTCACGAATGATATGGTGTGACGACATAATGTATGCTGGATACTGGGACACTGGTCTATTTTAGCCAGAATCTAGAATCCAGCATCAAGTAACAAGTATCCAGAATCAAAATTAACTAAATTGCGTCCTTAATTACTCCCGCATGCTCAACGCGAACCAATG
>DASTYM010000333.1:0-19086 GCA_035764995.1 Cyclobacteriaceae bacterium
AAATGGAGATTTTCTTAGGGATGAGAGCGTTGAAATCCCGAAAGAAGAAAATACAGAATATGAAAAATATTCCTCTTTACTGCGTATTCTTCAATGTCAGGAGGAGTTTTGGCTCGATAGCGATGGGATAATAGTAAGCAGCAACCTGGAAGCTGTTAATATAACTGGTTATGAAGAGTATGAAGTCTTGGGAAGGCATATCTCGTTTTTTTATCTGAAAGAAGAGAAAGACAAAGCAGAAACTGATTTAGCAAAGGCAGAGAATTTCGGTCAGACTTTCGTGACTGGCCTAAGAGTAAAGAAACGCGGTGCCCCTTTCTGGGCTAAAATGAGAATTAACAGGATTGATTCTGACCTGCCAAAGAAACCAAGATTTAAAGTTGTCCTCCAGGATACCACGCATCGGGCCTTGTCAAATTTGCGCGTTCGCACAATTAAGGACGAATATCTCGCCATTTTTAACAATCCCTTCATTGGGTCATTCAAATTCAATGCAGATAATTATCGTATCCTGTTGTGCAATCAAAAATTCCAGGAAATTACAGGAATGACAAAGGATAGCCTTTTCAGTTTTAGTAGTTTCTTCAAGTGCCCTCGACAGTTTGAGTATTTTATTTCCTTACTCAAGAAGGAAAAGAAAGTGGAAGGCTACAAAATTTTGATTAAGGATGGAAAATCTGAAGATAATTGGGCGGTAATAAGCGCTCGTTATTTTGCGAGTAAGGGATTTGCAGAAGGTATTTTATTTGATATTTCCGAGCAGCATACTCAAATGCTGGAGCTTCAAAGAGTGAATACAGAATTGGACAATTTCACGTATCACGCTTCACATGATCTCCGTGCTCCAATTGCAACTATTTTAGGATTGGTGAATCTTGGTACCAAAGAGACTTCATTAGAAGGCATTTATGGCTATTTAGAGATGATTAGAGGAAGAGTAAATCACCTCGATAACATTTTAAATGACTTGAAGGCCGTTTCTTTTAATAATTCCAGTGATTTGGCAATGGAAGCCTTTGATTTTAGGAATGAACTAAATGCAATCCTCGAATCTTTGAATGACCCTCATCATCTTTTTCAAATCGATGTTGATATTAATCAGTCAGTTGATTTCATAACGGATCATACCAGAATGAGAACTGTTCTTAGAAATCTACTGGCAAACTCTTTTAAGTCTTATAACCCAAGCAATAGTGTCTCATTTATCAAATTAAAAATAAGAGTTGAGCGAAGTCATGCATCTTTTCAGCTGAAAGATAATGGAACCGGAATGGAGTGGATTCATAAAGGCAGGATATATGATATGTTTTTCAGGGGAACGACTCAATCAACTGGAACCGGATTGGGTCTTTACATTGTAAAATCAATGGTCGAAAAATTGAAGGGTAACATATCTTTTGAATCAACCCTGTACAAAGGATCAACTTTTTTGATGAGTATCCCTAATACCATCATGAAAACAGATGCGACAGTAGCGTAACAGATTCATATGACCGATAGGCAAATTGAGATAATTGAAAATTCATGGGATTTTCTGCTCCTAAACCCCGAAGAAACCAGCGAGTTATTTTACACAAAACTCTTCTCGCTTGATCCAGGCCTAAGGGTCCTTTTCGGAGAAGATATAAGCTCACAAGCCCAAAAGTTAACATCTATGATCACGTTTGTAGTTCATAAACTAAACGATTTGGATGAGATAATGTCTGATGTTAAGGAACTGGGAGTGCGTCATAAAAAGTATGGTGTTAAGCAGGAATATTTTGCTATAGTTGAAGTCGCACTTCTCTGGACATTAGAAAGCCGACTAGGAAAATTATGGAACACTGAAACAAAAGACGCCTGGGCAAAAATCTATTCAATCCTCTCTAAAACGATGATGGAGGCGGTAGATGAATCGCAACCAATTGTTGCACAATAACAATTTGACATTCTCCTTTAGAGATGAACTCTCATCTCATTTTTATAAATCCCTTATCTCAAAAGCTCCTTAGCCCTACTAGCTGCATGGGTAAATAAACATTAAGAAAGATGGTGTCTTTGCATTACCGACTAATAAAGTAGTCCACTCATTGCTAATAAAAAAACTCTGACTGCTAACTAATCAAACAAAAGGCGCGGCAATAAGCATACATTTTCCATTGCTAAGCACGCAGCGTACTCGCCCTTCAACTTTACTCAAAGTTGACTGATGACCTTTTGTTTGATGTCTTAACTAAACCCAATTTCTTATGAAATCTGTTAGCATTTTTGTTGCAAGTCTGGTTATATGCACATATGCATACGCAACCAACGCCATTCTTTTAGATACAGCAAGAAATGAGGCAAGTGATGGTAAGAAGGAAGAGGAACAAGCTTCATTGTCATTCTCAGGATATTTGGATACTTATTATTTCACGAATCTGAATAAACCGTCAACCCGAACAAATCTCGGAAGTTCAGGAATCAGTCGCGGGTTTGATCGAAACGTTGATCAATTCCAATTAGGTATGCTTTTGTTTCGTTTAAAGTACGACTACAAAAAAGTGCAACTGCTTAGCGAGGTGGGATATGGACCTAACGTTGAGTATGGAAGTTATGGGAGTGACTTCCGTTACAAGTGGGGGACCGTTTTGGCTAATTCAACTTATACGGCCATCATGATTAAACAAGCCTACATCAATATTAACGCCAATGATAAACTTTCCATTGTTGTTGGACAATTTGGTACACACATCGGCTACGAGTACATAGATGCCCCATTAAATTTTCACTATTCTATCAATAACACGTTCAATGCCGG
This sequence comes from Cyclobacteriaceae bacterium, assembly GCA_035764995.1. Lineage (GTDB taxonomy): Bacteria > Bacteroidota > Bacteroidia > Cytophagales > Cyclobacteriaceae > UBA2336. The sequence goes on from DASTYM010000333.1 coordinate 2,780, forward strand.
TATACCGTTCTATCATGTTGGACTTAAGGCAACCTATAAGTTTAATGATAGAGTTTCGCTGATGTCGGGAATCGTAAATGGAACTGATAACCACAATGATAATAACAGAGGCAAGAGCTATATAGGCCAGCTCTCCGTTTCCCCAAAAGAAGGACTTAATATTTATCTCAACACGATACAGGGCAATGAGGCGAATGCCAGGGCCGATGGTAAAGACACGACATCATACTTTGGAGTTTGGGACCTTACTGCTACCTGCCAAATCACGAGGAAGTTGATGATTGGAACGTGGCTTATGTATGGCTCACTCAAAGGAGAAAATCAAGGCGGAACATACTTCACAAGCACAAAGCATTGGAGAGGAGCAAACCTCTATGTGGCCTACGATTTTTCAACCTTGTTCTCGCTAGGTACGCGATTAGAATATTTTGATAACAAGTCTGGGGCAAGAGCCCTTCTTACACAAGGAAACGGAACGGATGTGGTCACTTTTACGCTAACAGGGAATTTTAAAATTGCAGATGAAAGGCTTTTGCTGAAGCCTGAGCTTCGGGTTGACTCCTTTGAGAAAACGGCTGATGGAGAAAATGGGCAGCAGTTTGTTGATTCGAATGGTAATTTTTCGAAGAATTCCCAAACGACCATTGGCATGGCAGCCATCTTTAAGTTTTAGCAACTCAAAATTTCATTTGTATGAACTATAAAAATCTAAATATATCCAAGCAGATTCTTGCTGTGGCAATAGGCCTATCGCTGATTTTGCTTGTTTTTTTACTAAGCTTTTCAGCTAATCAGGTGCTTGAAAGCAAGAACGGGATAAAGCAAATTGTAAATCGAAACAGATCCTACAGCGTAATTGAGAAAATCGATCGAAATTTTTATGAACGATTTGGTGATGTTCAGGCGTTCGCGTATAACAAGTTGGCAATTGAAGCTATTGATAGTGCAAAGGCTACTTCTGAAGTTCAAAGTTTTATTAATACGATGGTTTACTATTATGTATTGTATGACTTGATGATGATCATTGATGCGAAAGGTAATGTTGTAGTCGCAAACACGAATGACAAAAATAATGTACCTGTCCAGGCAGGGTTCTTATTAGGAAAGAACTATGCGAACGAAGAATGGTTTAGGATATGCATATCCGATGGAGGCCCTGAAGGGGGAGCTTGGTATTCGGATTTCATGAAACATCCGGAAGTAGCTAAAATATACAATTCAAATGGATGGGGTATGGCTTTTGCCGCTCCCATTCGGGACGAACAAAATAAGGTGATCGGTGTATGGTATAACTATGCAAGTTGGAGAGACGTTACGCAAGGAATCCGCATGGAAACCGAAGAGTTGTTAAAGAAAGAAAGTGCGGAGGCCTTTGTCCTGATTACTGATAAAGATGGCAACGTCATCGATGCTTCCGATGAAAAGCTGGTTCTGAATCTTCAGGTACAGGAGGATATCATGCTTGACATTGGTGTTGATTTCGAATTTAATGGAAGAAATGTTTCATCCAGCGACTTTATCATCGGCTCCGCTCAGGGAAAAGGTGCGTATACCTACAAGGGAAATGATTGGAAGACATTCACTTTTATGCCCAAGGATCGATTTTCCTTTTCACTCTTTTTTGGCGAACTACGTACGCTGACCCTTATCACTTTTATTATTTTGATAGGAGGGATCCTCACGTTTACGGCCCTTTCAAAAAGTTTATCAGGCCGAATCAAAAGTTTGCAGGATGTGATCTATTCATTGAGTGTTGGCGAACTTACTGAATTGGAGAAAAGCAATTGGAAAGATGAAGTCGGACAAATGACGAATTCGTTAAAAATGCTAACTGCAGGTTTGAGAAAGACATCATTATTTGCCAATGAGATTGGTAAAGGAAACCTCTCGGCAGATTTTGAGCCGCTCAGTGATAAGGATGTGTTAGGGTCTTCGCTCGTGGCGATGCGTGATAATTTGACAAAAATTAAGGCAGATGAAGAAAAACGATCCTGGGTAACGCAAGGTCTTGCTGAATTTGGAGATAAACTTAGAAGAAGTACAGATAACATAGCTGAGCTATGTGATAACATCCTGTTGTTTTTGTGTAAGTACTTAGGGGCTAACCAGGGTGTCATTTATATTAAGGAACAAGGGGAGGACGAGGTTGCCTACCTTCAATTAGTAGCTTGCTACGCATGGAATAAAAAGAAATTTGTCACTGGTAAGGTAGATCCCGGAGAAGGCCTGATTGGTCAGGCATGGCTGGAAGGTGAATTAATTTACCTGACCGAGGTGCCTGATGGGTTCGTAACGATTACCTCTGGCTTGGGCGATATAAACCCCAATGCAATTGTATTATTGCCACTCAAGCAAAACGATGAAGTGATGGGGGTTATCGAAATGGCCTTCTTTAATAAGCTTGAAAACCACGAACTGGAACTATTGAAGAAGATATCAGAGAATCTGGCGTCTTCATTAGCGTCTGCAAGAATTAACGAAAGAACTAAGAAGCTGTTGGGTCAGACGCAGGTACAAACTGAGGCTCTCCGTAGTCAGGAAGAAGAAATGCGTCAAAACCTTGAGGAGATGAAGGCAACGCAAGAAGAATTCAACAGGAGAGAAGCAGAGTACATTAAGGAGTTCGAACGATTGAAAGATTCAAATGGAGTTACTGTACCTGTTAAATGAAAAAGGAAAAATTTTCTAATGACCGTTTAATAACTCTAATGGCTAAATTCTAAAAGGAAGTATCATAGTAATAAGTATTAAGTTTTTGAAAGAGTTTCTCATCTACATTTGATTTAATTAGTTAAGCATTTAAGGAATGGGGGGGATGGATTGGGGAGTCCGCCTTCCTGTTCCTTTGCTTATTTTATAATGATGAGAATATTAAACGATAATGCTTACTTAAAACTTTGGGTGGATGGGTACTCACCTATTTTATTCGTGCAGTTAAAAAGCGATTTTTTTGGTTTAGTAAATGCATTGGAAGTTTATACCATGATGAATATAAAATCCATCAGGTCATTAGCATCTACTCATAAAGAATTATACCTGCTGCTGGATCTAAGTGATGTCAAGTGTCAGGAAATTGAAAGTTTAATTCAATACTTTGAGAACAATTTGTCAAAACGAATAAAAGCTTCATTCCGATACATCAGCGTTGTGAAATCCAAAAGCCAGGGGAGTTTGCTTTTAAAAAGTAATTATGAAATTCCCGTTGGGGTATTCGGTACTTTCTTTGAAGCGCTGGGAACAATCAATGATAGGCGAATTAATGAATGTGTATTGAATTGATTCCAGAAATCAGTACTTCTTATATAAAAGCTAAATTCTCAAATCAATCAATGATGATGCCCGCCTGGACCATGGACATGGCCGTGTGCTAATTCATCTTGAGTGGCATTTCGTACGTCAAGAATTTCAACTGAAAAGTTCAATTCTAATCCTGCCAATGGATGGTTGCCATCAACTGTTATACTATCCAAGCCAATTTCTGTGACGGTTACCACCTGATGCCCATGATTAGTACCTGCCTGAAACTGCATGCCTTTTTTTACCTCCTGACCCCCAAAGGCTGAACGCGGAACTTTTTGGATCATTTTCTCATCACGAAGTCCATACCCTTTTTCCGGGCTCACTTTTATCTCCAGTTTGTCGCCCTTTACTTTTCCTTCAAGACCCTCTTCCATACCAGGAATCAGGTTTCCAATGCCTTGTATATATAGCAGAGGACTATGTCCCTGGCTGGAATCCAGAATAGTGCCCGAATTATCACGGAGTGTATAATGAATGGATACGACTTTTTCTTTCCCGATTTGCATAGTGGTTATGATTAATGTTTAAATCAGACAGGAGCTGAAATTTACACAAAAATGTTTAAGCGTTCTGAATATCGAGTCTTCCAGGCTTTTTTCAGATATCTTTTTGTGTGTAAATCAAAGTTTGTTCATATTTGCACCCTTGTTAGTTGAAGCCTTGGCGAAAGGCTAACGAGGGTCCAGTAAAGCTGTTTTTTGCAGCTGATTTGCCTGAGTGGCGGAACTGGTAGACGCGCACGACTCAAAATCGTGTGCCTTCGGGCGTGCCGGTTCGATTCCGGCCTTAGGTACAAAAAAAGTCTTCAGAAAAAACTGAAGGCTTTTTTATTTTCAGGTGGTTTCTTCGGGCGTGTGGTTTGTCCTGATCTTTATCGGGATCGGTCTTAGGTACCCAATGGGAAACCCGACTTATCGATCGGGTTTTCTGTTTTTAATATCAGCCTCAAAGTCCGTTAATGCCAAGATTTACCAAGCGATTCTTCATTTCCATTTCGGTGAATATGATTTAGTCAGACTTTGGAGGATGGAGTAGGAATTTCTACTGTGAACTTTGTTCCCTTTCCGTACTCGGATTGGAAAGAAATTTTACCGCCTATTTTTTCTATTGCCTCCTTCGCGATGTATAATCCCAGACCCGACCCTTTTTCCGTTTCGGTAGCACGGTAAAACATTTCGAAAATTCGGTCTTGATATTCCTGACGGATGCCCTGGCCGTTGTCTTCTACCTGAATCACCAAAGCGTTGGGCTTGTTGGTAGCTGAAACTCTGATAAACAAATTATCACCCGATTTTCTATGGAATTTAATCGCGTTCGAAAGTAGATTGTTAAGGATGATTTTCAATCGAGATTTGTCTGTGATCAGGTTGCACGAATCGAGGCCGTCCAAATCGATGTTTATATTTTTTAATCTATCGATGTATTTCAGATTGTTAAGTAATTCCGTACTGAGCTCTTTCAGGTTGACAGGCTCTGGTTGCTTTGGAAGTCGGTTGTTGCGCGAATAGTCAAGAATTTCAGTGATGAAATTTTCTAACCGATTCACGCTTGACTCAATTTGATTCAGGTAAATTCCTTGCTGTCCTGGTTTCTCAAGACGGCTCACATTGACCAATCCGCGAATCGATTTTAGTGGCGCGCTCAAGTCGTGCGAAACACTATACACAAATCGATCGAGTTCACTGTTGGTACGGCCCAGTTCATCGTTTTTTCGTTGCAGTTTGATTTTTACATATTTCAGGTCACCGATCACACGACCGGTAATTGCTGCAAAAATGTATAGCAAGAGCATGCCTAATAAAATGTTGATCACATTCTCATGACTATTGTCGGTCCACCCCATTGTGCTAGTAGAGAGTTTGGATGTGAGATATGTGAGAACGATAATGAAATAGCTGGTGATTGTTGCTACACCAAACCCAAAGCGCAGGGCGGTGTATATTGAAAAGAGACCATAAACAAACCAAAACTTTTCAAAGGATACAAGGAACGTGAAGAGGAGCAAACTGAGGTAAATAACAGCTAACTCAATAAATTGGGTTTTTGTCGAAACAAACGAATGTTTTTTTATCAATTCGGAAGGAGGATTAATGAGCAGGTTTCTGCGCTGCAAATAAGGCGTGGCGTAGTATAAAACTGGAAGTGAGAGTCCTAAATTATAGGCAGTCTCACCGAGCGAATTTCGAATAAACAGGTACCAGAAATCCTCCTTAGCGTGTTGGCCAAAATAAATAAAAAGCCGTTCCAAAAAGAATTGATCAACAATGAGAGGCACAAACATGGCCAGGCCAAAGAAGGATATCAGGGCTCGTACGTCTGGCATCCAGTATTTGCCCTTATTGAGTTTTGTGAACAACAGCCATGAACAAAATGTTAGAATGGTTTCAGGCAATGCAAAAAGAGGCCACTGATAGGCATCTTCTATTCCCCACAGGCTTGCACTTAAGGCAGCATTCAAATACATGGCAGGAATGATCCTGGCCGGGCCCCACCAGTTGATCATGATTACTGATAAACCCGTTGGCAAATACAGGTCCGAGACTTCTGAATTATGTATAAATTGGCGGGATATTTCCGTGCCCATGTGCAGCACCATGATGGGAACAACCCATGTCCACCACGGAAGTTTTACATTTTCTTTCATCTTAAATCAAGCCAGCCCGTTCATGAAAATTTTGTGCGACATTAATCACATTCATGATAACAGATTTTCAGATATCGACTTAAAGTAACGCTTTTTACCAAAGCAAAAAAGTCGGTTGAGATTATCGGATTCATTGCAAAGTCGGGTAGCGATGGACCCTAATCCCCGAATTTACTTTTATCTGATGAGAGGACTGCCTGACAAAATGTATTGGGTTTTAACTCTCCTTGGACCGATTGTCCATATAATAATTACTGGCACACTTTTGCTGGCATTACAACTCAATAAATTTCTCGAGCGAGAATGCCTGCGATCGTTCAGCAAAAAGAGTTTTCACCCTACCCCAAACGCTTCCAAAGAGTTCTGAATTCCGGTAATTTTCTAAACTTTCACTATTGTTCCAATGACTGAGTGTGGAGTATGTATTAGGATCGTTTACATCTTTGAGTAACTGCAAATGTGTGCACCCGGGAAAATTTCTGATTGCTTCTTTATTTGCATTAAAGATTTCCAGGAACTCTGCAACACCGGCATCGGTAAAGTGCATTCGGACTATTCGTATAATCATATTTAAGTAGCAGTACTAGTATTTAGTATTTGGTATTGAGTATTGAGTATTGAGTAGTAAGATCTAAGTGCTAGCAAATTGGCAGAGTCCTAGTACTTAGTACTCAATACTTAATACTAAAATCTAATGTCTAACGTCTAACGTCTAATTACTCATCAAAAATAATATTCACCATGCTTCCATAGGCAAGTCCTAATAGTTCGGAAGCACGTCCTTTATAGATTCCAATTTCAAGGAATCCAAGGCTGTTGAATAGTAAAAAACATTCACCTTCATCTGCCTGATTGTACTGTGTATGGATTCGTTTGAATTTTTCGCCACCAAATTGTACGGTAAATGTTTTTTCTTTACTCAATACTTCAAAAGCTTCTTTTGGAATATTGGTGATTAAGTTTCCGAAATTGTCGACTCGAATTACATGCCCTGCAATTTGCTTCCTGGTTGCTTTGACTTGTCTGTCAATCATTTTCTTAAACGATGGAATCAGCTTACCCAAATCAGCGAGCGCAATGCCGCTGACCAGCTTGGCCGCAATGGGCGCTAAAATTTCTTTTTCTGGAAAGGTTGATTGAATTGGATTAATGGCATTTAACTCCACCAGGTTTTGATGCGGCTTCTCGCTGATCAAACCAAAGAGGCCATTATCTGCGCCAACAAAAAAATGATCTTCCAGTTGCAAAGCGATCAACGCATCATCTCGTTGGCCGGTGGTATGAATACCCACGAGATGTGTAGTTCCTTTAGGGAATTCACGAAAAACTGATCGCAATACAAAAGCAGCGTGGGCAATATCACAAGGCTGGATTTGGTGACTGATGTCTACAATTTTAATCCCTGAGTTGGTACTTAAAATTTTAGCTTTAATGGCCGCCACGTAATGGTCGCTCTCGCCAGAATCTGTTAGCAACGTGACAATCGCCATAGGGAATACAATCTTTGCTTTTAAAGTTACCGTGTGCGACCCACCCGCCAGCACGGAGGGTTGATCGAGTTACTGCAAGTTGTTGAAAATTAAGGGGTAAAATTATAGCGGATTATTAATTAATTTTACTATTCATAAAATAATCCAGTATTTGATTTGACAGAAAAGGTAGTTACACTCGAAAATGTTTCCCTCATTGATTTCCTGGGGGTCGAAAATAAGAACATACAGTCCCTGGCAGAGGCGTTCCCGAAAAGCAGAATTGTGTCACGAGGCAATGAAATTCTCATAAAAGGCACCGCCCTCGAAGTTGTTCAGATCAATGATATCCTGAATGCTCTTCTGGATCATTACCATAAATTTGGAAGAATCACGGAAGAAAATGTGAAGGGATTTGTTTCCTATGATCATGACACGGAGACTCTTGCGCCTGATGGCATTATCGTGTACGGAACCAGGGGGGCCCCCATTAAGCCAAAGACTCCCAATCAAATCAGGTTGGTTCAGTTGGTTACCGAGAATGATTTGGTTTTTGCGCTTGGACCTGCAGGAACAGGTAAAACCTATGTTTCGGTTGCAATGGCTGTGAACGCGCTCAAAAATAAACAAGTAAAGAAAATTATAATCACACGCCCGGCCGTTGAGGCTGGGGAGAATCTGGGTTTCTTACCGGGAGACTTGAAAGAAAAAATTGATCCGTACCTGCGACCGATTTACGATGCTCTTCATGATATGATCCCGTTCGAGAAACTCCAATATTATATGGAGCGCGAAATCATCGAGATTGCACCATTGGCCTACATGCGCGGTCGCACACTTAACAACGCGTTTATTTTGCTTGACGAGGGACAAAACACCACGCCCATGCAAATGAAAATGTTCCTTACCCGCATGGGCCCTGAATCAAAAATGATCGTAACAGGAGATATAACCCAAATTGATTTACCCCATAATCAACGGTCGGGTTTGAAAGAAGCTACCCGTATCTTAAATAAAGTGAAAGGAATCGGTATTATTGAGTTGAATGGTCGCGATGTGGTGCGTCATAAACTTGTTCGCGATATCATTGAAGCATACGACAAGGAGAATCCTCAGGTAAGTAACAAAGACCTAAGTGGCAAGTAGTATCTATTTGCTAGATTTTATATATCTTTTTATACATGTTTTTTTGGTCACCCTTTCCGTTTGTAAGGCTTGTACTTTTTTTTGGTGCTGGTATCCTGGCGGGAATATACTTGCCCGATGCTTTCCCAATTGACTTGGTCAAAATACTGTTTGGTGTTTTTGGGGGACTTTTTATAATGGTTGCTTACTTGCGATCAGCGGGTAAGTTAAAAGCACTCAATCCGGGTTTTATAGGTTTAGCTGTTGTGTTGCTGGCTGGATACATTCAGGTATATAATTCGACAGACTATCGAAAGGCCGATCATTTCATCCATGATGTAGATACGATCCGATGCTATAAGGCAATTGTTGCACGGCAGGCACAGGAAAAGAAAAATTCATGGAAGGTTGAGGCAAGCGTTGTTGCTGTTCAACACGGAAATTTGTTGAAAGAGAGAACTGGGAATGTTTTGCTCTATTTTCCGAAGGATAAGTTTTCCAAACCCTTTAAGTATGGTGATGTTCTGTTGGTGAAAGGTAGTCCTAGCGAATTGTTGGAACCTGCAAACCCTGGAGAGTTTGACTACAAACGCTTCCTTACTTTCCGAAAAATTTATCACCAACATTTTATTCGAAGTGGAGAGGTAATTCAAGTCGGGCATGAGCCACCGAATGTTCTAATTGATTATTCGATTCGTGCTCGCGTTTGGGCTGATGAAGCATTGAAGAAGAATGTTAGTGGAGAACGTCAACAAGCCACAGCAAGTGCATTAGTATTGGGTGTTACGGATGGCTTGGATAACGATTTACTTGGTGCGTATGCAGCTACGGGCTCTTTGCATGTACTTTCTGTTTCGGGATTGCATGTTGGTATTATTTATTGGCTTATTCTGCTGATATTAAAACCTCTGAACAAATCGGTGTCGGGAAAATGGACGCTTGCAATTTTTAGTATTATTGTTCTTTGGGCATATGCGTTTATTACGGGATTGTCACCATCGGTACTTCGTGCGGTAACAATGTTTTCATGTGTCGCCATTGCCCGGCCTTGGAGCAGACGCACTAATATTTATAATACACTTGCTGTCTCCGCCTTTTGCCTGTTGCTGTATGAACCCTACCTTATCATGTCGGTTGGTTTTCAGCTTTCATTCCTGGCAGTGATTGGTATTGTATACCTTCAGCCAATTTTGTCACGATTTTGGGAACCTAAGAATTGGTTATGGGATAATATCTGGCAAATCACGTGTGTATCTGTTGCTGCACAGCTTGCAACATTTACGTTGGGACTACTTTATTTCCACCAGTTTCCTGTATACTTTTTACTCTCCAATCTCTTTGTTATTCCTGCATCTTTTGTGGTGCTGGTGTTGGGCATTGTATTGGTTGGTGTCAATTTCTTTGGTCCATTGGCAAGCCTGGTTGGTTTTTTATTGGAGTGGTCAATCAAGATATTAAACTATGGCGTATTTGAAATGGAGGCATTGCCTTTTAGTCTTATCGATCAAGTCTACATTACAACCTTTCAATGTTGGTTGCTGATTGGCGCCATTCTATTTACGATTATATTGTTTGAATTTAGAAAATTCAGTTCAGTGGTTGGCATTGTCTTGTGCCTCTTTACTTTTGGTGTTACCCGATGGATTCACTTTTATGAGGAGATAGATTCTCAACGGTTTACGGTTTACAACGTAGCTGGTCACAGTGCCTGGGATGTAATGGACAAGGGACGTGCATATTTCTTCACTGATTCAGTGCTAGTGAAGGATGAGGAGCGCATTCGGTTTCACATTCGACCCAATCGTTTACAACATGGGGCCAATAAAGTTTATTCGGGAGAGCAGCTGGCATTTTCGAAAAATTTTCCTGGATGCCGCATTGTGATGAAAAATGGAATCACGATTCTTCAGATAACGAATAAAAAATTCTCAGTGCCAAAAAATACAGGGTTTGACTACATTGTATTAGGTAACAATGCGATCAGGGATATTCAGGCAATGTCGTCTTTAAAATGTAAGAAGTTGATTCTCGATAGCAGTAATTCTTTCTACTTTGCAAGCCGAATGTTGAAGGAAGCTAAGAACTTGTCATTTGAAGTTCACTCGGTGATGCATCAAGGTGCTTTTATAACAAAACTTTAGTGAAATGAAATTGGTTGCGTATCAGGTACAAGATAGAATCGGGGCAATAACACTCAATCGTCCGGAAAAACGGAATGCACTGAGTTATGAGCTGGTTACTGATCTTAAGGAAGCGCTTAACCTGGCAGAAAAAGATGATCAGGTAAAAGTTGTCATCCTGAAAGCGAATGGTGAAGCATTTTGTGCAGGTGCTGATCTTGCTTACCTCCAGCAATTGCAAAAATATACCTACGAGGAAAACCTGCAAGACTCCAACCATCTGAAGGAGTTATTTCTTAAAATTTATACTTTTCCAAAGATTGTGATTGCACAAATACAAGGTCATGCATTGGCAGGTGGTTGCGGGTTGGCGACCGTTTGTGATTTTTCTTACGCAGTGCCAGAAGCAAAGTTTGGGTACACGGAAGTGAAGATTGGATTTATTCCTGCGCTGGTTTCAATTTTCCTGTTACGGAAAATAGGGGAGGCGAGGTCAAAAGAATTGCTCCTGGGAGGAGAGTTGTTTTCGGCAGAATTGGCTGTTCAAATGGGTCTGATAAATAAAGTTGTTCCTGCGGAAAAACTTGAAAGTGAAGTATTGGGCCTTGCACGAAAACTTGCAGACGGAAACTCGGGTCAATCGATGAAACTTACCAAGCAAATGGTTGCTCAAGTGCAGTCACTGCCGCTAAACGAAGCTTTGAATTATGCCACTGAAATGAATGCCCGAGCCAGGGGTACGGAGGATTGTAAACGTGGAATAGCCGCTTTTTTGAATAAAGAAAAGCTTACGTGGTAAGATGACTTCCGGATTTCTGTAAATACGGCTTAAAAATCACGCCAATCTTACGTCCTGAAAGAATAATTATTAAGGAATACCTAATATCGTAACTGATCAGAATCAAATAAAAAACCATAATGAAGAAAGAGATTAAACTTTTTGCGATTGTCATGCTGTGCTCTCTACAAGTTTGGGCGCAAGGTCACGTGGGTGATAGCTGGGCTCAGGTTAAACAGATTGGACAGGGAACGATAGCGCTCGCGTATGTAGAAACTCCAAGTTTCGTTTACAAGGGAGCTGATGGCAAACTCACCGGTATTTGTGTTGATATCATGCAAGATTTTGTGAAGTGGGTAAATGACAGCAAGAAAGTAAAGCTGCAATCTAAGTTTGTTGGTGATGGAACGAGTTTTCGCGGCATGTATGATAAGGTAAAAGTATCTACAGGTGGTGTATTTGGACTTGGAAATATTACAATTACGGATGAACGGAAGAAAGAAGTGAAATTCAGCCCTCCGTTTATTACCAACTTTGCAATTTTGATTACACAAGGTAACATTCCCACCCTGAGTAAAATGGAAGACCTGCCATCGACTTTTGCGTCTTTGTCAGCCTATACAGCTAAGGGAACATTGAATGAAAAACGAATACTGGAGTTGAAAAAGAAATATTTTCCCGACATGAAGATAATTACGACTACGACCAGCCAGGAAACATTAGAAAAGGTATTTAAGGATCCGAAAGGATTTGCTTACCTCGACCTCGCATTTTATCTCGAAGCAGCTCAAATGCGCAAATACGTAAAGCGCCATCCTGTGGGGGATCAGTCAGCGGAGCAATTTGGCTTTATTTTGCCGATGAACACCGATTGGGTTCCTTTGTTAGAAGAATTCTTCAAAGCTAATGGTGGATACACATCAACATCGCGATACCGTGAAATCTTGACCAAGCACCTCGGTGAAACAGGTGTTAAGCTCCTGCAATCAGCGAATAAGTAGGATCTAATGAAATTTATAGGTGAGACCGTTTCGAAAGCATGCTTTTGAGGCGGTCTCATTTCATTTTATATTGGTGGAAGTTTGGAGAGCGCACTCACCATATTAAAAAAGTACTGGCGACACAGCCAGTTTCGCCCGCTTCAGGAGGAAATCATTGATTCAATTGTTAATCACCATGATACGCTTGCCCTGTTACCCACAGGAGGGGGGAAGTCGGTTTGTTTTCAAGTGCCCGCTATGATGTTGGACGGACTGTGTATTGTAATCTCACCACTGATTGCTTTGATGAAAGATCAGGTAGAAAATTTAAAAAGCAAGGGTATTGAGGCAGTGGCTGTTCATTCGGGCATGAGCAGAGATGAGATTGATATTCATCTTAACAATTGTATTTATGGAAAACTAAAATTTCTATACGTTTCACCTGAGCGAATTCAAACGGAGATTTTCCAGGAGCGTGTGAAGCAGATGAAGATTTCACTGCTGGCGGTTGACGAGGCTCATTGTATTTCACAATGGGGATATGACTTTCGACCCTCGTACCTTCAAATAGCAATGCTTCGGGATGTCCTTTCGGAAGTTCCTGTTATGGCTTTGACTGCTACAGCTACGCCACAAGTTAGTTCGGATATTGTTGATAAACTTTTGTTCAGGAAAGATCACAAGGTATTTAAGAAAACATTTGCGCGTGATAATCTTTCATTTGTCGTGCGTAAGGCGGAGAATAAGGATCGGAAGCTTTCGGAAGTGTTGCAAAAAGTTAAAGGGTCAGTTATTATTTATGCCAGATCGCGAAAAGCAACGCATGCTATGGCGGAATCGCTTGTTAAAAAAGGAATTAGTGCATCCTACTATCATGCGGGCCTCACCTTTAATCAGCGCGTTGAGCATCAGGAAGACTGGATTAAAAATAAAAAGCGGGTGATGGTTGCCACCAATGCATTTGGAATGGGAATCGATAAACCAGATGTGCGAACGGTGGTTCATCTTGATCTTCCTGAAAATCTGGAATCGTATTATCAGGAAGCCGGGCGTGCGGGTCGTGACGGACAGCGTTCCTATGCCGTTGTCATTTATCACGATAGCGATGTTTCTTCATTGCAAACGAAAGTGTTGCAATCACATCCTCCCATTGAACTTTTAAAAAAGGTGTATCAATGTCTGGCGAATTATTTTCAATTGGCAATTGGAAGCAGCAAGGGGGAAAGTTATGATTTTGAACTGTATGAGTTTTGCGATCACTTCAAACTTCAGATTTCAGAAGTGTACAATGCGCTGAAGAAACTGGAGGAGGAAGGTTTAATTGAATTCAATGAAAGTTTTTATAGCCCTTCTATGCTGTTCATTTCAGCAACGAAGGAGAGATTGTACGAATTTCAGGTGGCCAATGCCAGATTTGACCCCCTGATTAAAATGCTTCTGCGATTGTATGGAGGGTCGCTATACAACGACTTTACAAAAATATCAGAATCTTACCTGGCCAAGGCACTCAAGGTTTCGGTTGAAGAGATGACTTCCCTGTTGCAGCATTTGCATGAGATGAAAATTGTTATTTATCAACCTGTAAAAGATAAACCTCAGGTTACATTTGTTCTTCCCCGGCAGGATGCAGAAAAACTCCCACTCAATCTCAAGCGATTGAATGAGCGTAAAGAATTGGCTGAATCGAAAATGAATGCCATGATTGAATTTGTAAGGTCCTCACACCGATGTCGCATGCAATTAATCCAGGAATACTTTGGAGAAGAAACTGATACTGCCTGTGGGAAATGTGATGTATGTATTGCCAGGAAGAAGAAAGAGAACCTGAAGGAAATTTCTGAATTAAGAAACGAAGTGATAAGGTTATTAGAAGAGAAACTGTATACAATTGAGCAACTGGAAAAACGAATTACACCACCGGATGCGGAATTATTTGTAGATGTGATCCGTGAAATGGTGGATGAGGGTGTGATTGAATATGATTCGGTGTGGAGGTTGAAAATTAGGAAAGAGGGATAAGTCTTTCTCCAGCGCATCCATGGACTTAATGGGCTCAACGCGCCAGGGGGTTGTTGACAGAGGCCCAAGCGCAAGGAGGTTCTCCCTTTGAGGAGTCATAGGGTTGCGTGAGAGGGTAAGGAACTAATTCTCAATCAGCTCCTTAGCATTTTCAAACGCAACTTTTGAAGGCTTGGCGCCACCAATCATTTTGGCAATCTCTTCGATGCGTTCCTGTTCGTTTAGCACTTTAATATTACTGATCGTTTTGGAAGAGGAGTTATCTTTAAACACAAAATAATGTGCATCGGCTTTCGCGGCAATTTGTGGAAGGTGACTGATGGTGATTAACTGGTGATGTTTCGCCATGGTTTTCATCAGGCCTCCCAGTTTCATGGCAATTTCACCTGACACACCGTTGTCAATTTCATCCAGGATCAGCGTGGGCATGGATGTTTTAGCTGCCATGACATATTTGATGCAAAACATGAGTCGTGAGAATTCTCCGCCTGATGCAACTTGCGCCAGGGGCTTAGGTGCAATTCCTTTATTGGCGCTGAACAAAATATCGAGCGTGTCAGATCCTGAGGAGGTTGGTTGAATCGTTTTCTGCTCAATTTTTAAGACTGCTTCGGGAATGCCCAGTTCTTTTAACAATTTTATCAATTCCTGACAAAGCGGTTCAAAAACTTTTTTCCTGGCAGTACTGAGTTTAGTTGCGTGATTCAGTAAATCAGCTTCAGATTTTTGATATTGACTTTTTGCTTTTGTCAACGCCTCATCAAGATTGGATGTAATATTGGATTTGCGTTGCAATTCTTCCTGCAGTGTTAAAAGTTCTTGTAAGTTCTGACTGCGGTGTTTTTTTAATAATCGATAGATGAGGTTAATTCGTTCCTTAACAAACTCGGCCCGTTCCGGATCAAATTCAATTCGTTCTTCTTCTTTTTCGATCTCATTTAGAATGTCATCCAACTCAATTACCAGGCTCTCCAGCCGCTTCGAAATGGTCTCGTATTGAGGTGAGAAGGAGGCAACCTGTTGCAGGTGTGTTCTGGCTTCAGCCAGTGAATTCCTTGAAGCATATTCTGACCGGCTCAGCAATTCCATCACGGAATTAAACCTGCCTTTAATGTCTTCAGCATGCTCCATGATTTTTAATTCGCTTTCAATTTTTTCCTGCTCGCCATCTTCGAGGTCAGCCTTCACGAGTTCATCCAGCTGAAAATTAATGTAATCTGCTTCTTGCCTGAGTGTATCGGCTTCGTTTGTCAGAGCCTCATATTCTTTTTTATTTTCCAGGAATATTTTCCAGGCATCAGCGTAAGCATCCAGTAGTTTTTGATTGTCAGCGTAGGAATCAATAAGTTTCAATTGGAAATCCTGATTGCCAAGCTGCAATGTTTCATGTTGTGAGTGAACATCCATCAACATGCTTCCCAGTTTTTTCATCACATCCAGTGTAACAGGCGTGTCATTAATAAAGGCCCGCGATTTTCCACCTGGACTGATTTCTCTGCGGATTACTGTTGTATCGTCATAGTCGAGATCTTCTGACTTGAAGAAGCTTTTAAGTTTGTAAGAGCCAATTTCAAAAACGCCTTCTGTAACACACTTCTCGTTTTCATCCCAAAGCACTTTGGTTTCCGCACGGTTGCCTTTTAATAAACCAATCGCGCCAAGCATGATCGATTTTCCGGCTCCGGTTTCGCCAGTAACCACGTTCAATTGACCAGAAGGATCTAAAACGAGATGCTTAATTAAAGCGTAATTTTTTATGGTTAGATGCTTGAGCAATTTTTGATAGGTTTGATATGCAAAGAACATAAAAAAATGCAATTAAATAAGGTGATTCGATTATCGAAATGGACTATTTATAAAACTTTCAATAAA
>DASTYM010000334.1:0-7166 GCA_035764995.1 Cyclobacteriaceae bacterium
CGCCTATGAACAAGGTGGACTGAACGTACTGGTCTGGCTATTAATAATAGGACTCATCAATACAGTCATCTCTATATTTTATTACTTAAAAATCCCGTATTACGCATTCATCAAAACCAGCGATTCGACTTCACTCATTAAAAAAACGAAGGTTGAGAATTATTTGGCGCTCATTTTAGTTGTGTTGGTACTGTTTTTATTCATTCGACCCGATTTGTTGATGGGTTGGCTGAATAGGATTAACTTTGTGCTTTAGTCCCCCGTCCGATGAGTGATCAGATACTTCATGAGTGCGGAATTGCCTTAATCCGCCTACGAAAGCCACTTTCTTACTATATAGAGAAGTACGGACCCTCCTTTGCCATGAATAAAATGTACATCCTCATGGAAAAGCAGGCTAATCGGGGGCAAGACGGGGCAGGTGTTGCCAACATTAAACTTGACGTGGAGCCTGGGCACCGTTACATCAGCCGCTATAGATCAGTAAAAACGCAGCCGGTGGCCAACATTTTCAAAAAAGTTGGCAAGAAGTACAAAAAGGCTCAAAAAGCAGCAAAAGATAAGTTCTATGACGCCACATGGCTGAAAGAGAATGTTGCCTTCACAGGTGAACTTTGGCTGGGTCACTTGCGGTATGGAACCCATGGATTCAACAGCATTGAAAACGTTCATCCGTTTCTGCGCCAGAATAACTGGAGGAGTCGTAATCTCGTGATGGCAGGAAACTTCAACATGACCAATGTGGATGAACTGTTTGACATCCTGGTAAACATCGGTCAGCATCCGAAAGAAAAAGTTGATACTGTTACAGTGATGGAAAAGATCGGCCACTTTCTGGATGAAGAAGTTCAGGGCCTTTTTGAAAAAAATAAAGATAAATACTCCAATCAGGAAATTTCCGAAATCATTGAGAACGAAGTAGACCTTCAGCGCGTGTTGCGCAGGGCCTGTAAAGATTTTGATGGAGGTTATACAATGGCAGGCCTAACAGGATCCGGTTCAGCATTTGTTGTTCGTGACCCGAACGGCATTCGTCCTGCATATTATTATGCCGATGATGAAGTGGTGGTGGTAGCTTCTGAAAAACCGGCAATCAAAACTGCCTTCAATGTAAATTACAATCAGATCGAAGAGGTTAAACCCGGTCACGGATTGATCATCTCCAAAAATGGAGAATACGGTATGTATCCGATTATCCCGCAAGGTGAAAAGAAATCGTGCAGCTTCGAGCGAATTTATTTTTCGCGAGGAAACGATCCCGAGATTTACCGCGAGCGGAAGCAACTTGGCCGCTTACTGGTGCCACAGGTTTTAAAGGCAATCAATTTTGATTTAAAGAACACGGTCTTCTCTTATATTCCGAATACAGCTGAAACTGCTTTCTACGGTTTGATGGCAGGTATCGAAGATTACCTGATCAACAAACAGAAAGAAATTATTCTTGAGAATAAACCATCGGTAGATTCATTGGATGAGTTGTTGTCGTTCAGACCACGTGTTGAGAAAATTGTAATCAAAGATGCCAAGCTTCGCACCTTCATTACGGATGACGATCATCGCGATGAAATGGTAGCGCACGTGTATGACACTACATACGAAGTAGTAACGAAAGACAAGGACACGTTGGTAGTTATCGATGATTCTATCGTTCGAGGTACAACGCTGGAGAAAAGTATTTTAAAAATGCTGGGCCGTCTCAATCCCAAAAAGATAGTTGTCGTTTCTTCTGCTCCGCAAATTCGTTTCCCTGATTGTTATGGAATCGATATGAGCCGCATGGGTGACTTCGTTGCATTCCGCGCTATGATCGAACTATTGAAAGAGCAAGGAAAAGATTATTTACTGGGCGAAGTTTACGAGCAATGCTTGCGCGCATCTCAGGAAGCCGAGCCTAAAAATTATGTGAAGCGTTTGTATGAGCAATTCACCGATGAACAAATCTCTGCTAAAATTTCAGAGATCGTTCGCCCTTCAGATATGCCCGCAGAAGTTCAGGTGGTTTTCCAGACAGTAGAAAACCTTCATAAAGCAATTCCACGTCACGAAGGCGATTGGTATTTCACAGGCAACTACCCCACACTGGGCGGTATGAAGGTTGCCAACCGATCATATGTTAATTTCATGGATGGTAAGCTCGTACGGGCATACTAAAAAAATGCTAATCCAATTTGCGGTATGAGTATCTCATCTTTACCGCAATAATTCAATTTTAATTTTGAAATAGGCTATTTCGGTCTTCTCGCTATTGAGAATCTACAGTTTTTAAGTTAGCTTCATTCTTTATTTATATAACCCTAAATCAAATTTTATGAAGAGACATCTACTAGTAATGTGTGCAATGCTGCTCTTCTTCAGTGGCCATGTACTTGGCCAGGAGAGAGTAGTTACGGGTAAGGTGACCTCCCAGGAGGATGGATCACCAGTGCCGGGAGTAAACGTGTTATTAAAAGGTACCGCCACAGGTACAGCATCTGATGCAGATGGCAACTACAGTATCTCCGTAACGGGTGATAATCCAGTTCTTGTATTCTCCTTTATCGGTTACCAAACAGCTGAAGTTTCTGTTGGGACAAGATCTGCTGTTGATGTTCAATTGGCAGTTGACGTTAAGCAACTGACTGAAGTGGTTGTTGTAGGATATGGAACGCAGCTGAAACAGGACCTGACAGGAAACGTTGCCAAAGTGAGTGGTGAGTCAATCCAAAACTTATCGGTAACAACACTTGAGCAAGCCATTCAAGGCAGGGCTGCCGGTGTGTTGATTACATCTCAAAATGGAAAATTGGGCCAGGGCATGAATATTCGTATCCGTGGTTCATCTTCTATTTCAGCCAGCAACGAACCGCTTTATGTAATCGATGGAATGATTGTAACAACCGACAATCTTTCAAGTAATGGTGCTGTAACCAACCCAATGGCCGACATTAACTCAAATGATATTGCCTCTATCGAAATCTTAAAAGATGCTTCTTCTGCTGCGATCTATGGATCGAGAGGTGCAAATGGTGTTGTGCTCATAACCACCAAAAGAGGTAAAGCCGGAAAAACAAATTTCAGTGCCAACTTTCAATATGGAACCAGCAAGCCAACCAATCACCTCGATTTTCTGAATTCAGCGCAATACGTAGAGTTGATGAGAGAGAGCGCGCTGAATAATGACTACGCAAATGGTTTGGATCCTGAAAATGTTCCAGGTGATTACGCAGGCTCTGATCTGGAATTCATGGAAGGCTACATGGATTACATGCAGGGAGATACCGATTGGAGAAGCCTCGAGACCAACACAGATTGGGAAGCTGAAGCTTTCCAAAAAGCCACACTTAAGCAATTTGATTTCACAGCTAACGGAGGAAATGAAAAGACTCAGTTTGCGCTTGGAGTCGGTTACATTGATCAGGATGGAATTTTGATTGGCAATGCTTTCAAAAGATTTTCAGGTCGCCTGAACCTTGATCACACCGTTGGAGATAAGTTAAGTTTCGGCTTAAACATGATGATCTCTAACTCAATCAACAATCGCTTATCTGCTGACAATGCATTTGCAACTCCACTGCAAACTGTTGCCTTAGCTCCTATTACTCCGGTAAGAGACAAGGAAGGTCACTTATACAGCAATACTGATTATATCCCAGGCGTTGGTTATGCTGCTACATCGTACTATAACCCGGTTATGGAGTTGTATAATGCAAGCTACGTGACAAACGGATTTCGCAATTTAGTTAAAGGTAACGCCACGTATAAAATCACCAATGATCTCCGCATTGTTGGTGAATACGGTTTTGACTTGCTGACCCAAAACGATGATCGTTATCAAAATGAATATACAGATACCGGTATCGGTATTGGTGGCTACGGACAATCCCGGTGGACAAAAGTCTTCAACTACACGGCCCGCGCGATGTTCCTCTGGGATAAAACTATTAACGACCACAATTTCTCAGTAACGGCTGGTACAGAATATCAGGAGAAAACAACTGATGTTTCGGATGCGCAAGGACAAGGTTTCCCGTTGAAGGAGTTAACAAAACTTACCTCAGCAGCGGAACCAATTGTTTCTTTTTCAAGCCTTCAGGAAGAGTCCTTTGTATCCTTCTTTGCACGTGCCAACTACAAGCTAAAGGATCGTTACCTGGTAGGTTTAAGTGGTCGCATCGATGGTTCTTCTAAGTTTGGACCTGACAGCAAGTATGGATTCTTCCCCGCAGCTTCTGTAGGCTGGATTTTATCTGAGGAAGGTTTTTTATCTGGTGTTGCACCTATTAGCTTCCTTAAATTAAGAGCCAGCTATGGTTATACCGGAAACTCTGGCATTGCTAACTATCGTCATTTGGCAAGATATCAAGGTATCGCTTATGGTGGTGAGTCTGGTCTTGGACCTAACACAACTCCAAACCCGGATCTCCAATGGGAAAAAACTGCTCAAATGGATATCGGTTTAGATTTCGGGTTCTTCAACGACAAACTGACGGGTGAATTAGATTACTACGATAAGCAAACTACCGATTTGTTGCTGGATGCTCCTATTCCGGCTACCAGCGGATTCACAACTCAGTTCAGAAACGTTGGCGAATTGCAAAACAAAGGATTCGAAATCGTATTGAACTACCAGATTATCAAAAATGCTGATCTGTCAGTTAGTGTGGGTGGTAATTTCGCACAGAATGAAAATGAAATCACAAAATTGTATGGAGATGTAACTCAAATTGGTCCCGTAGACGCTCGCTACCTAAATGCAGTAATCGTTGGTCAACCACTGGGTTCTTTTTACGGACGTGAGTTTGCCGGTGCTAACCCAGCGAATGGAGATGCGCTATTCTTTTTGAACCGTACGCCAACACAAACTGAAATTGACAATGGAGTAGCATTCATTGTTCCCAATGGTGTGTATGGAAACCGCTATGTGACCCGCACCTTTAATACTGCAAAGGAAATTGTGCTGGGTAATCCAACACCCAAGTCAATCTATGGTTTCAATGCCAATGCAACATTCAAGGGTTTTGAATTAAACGTTCTTTTCCAGGGTGTTTCCGGTAACAAGGTAATCAATGGTGGCGGTGGTTTTATGTCAGCAAACGGCCGCTATGAGGATAATTCAACAGTGGACCAACTTGGCAGATGGCAACAGCCTGGGGACATTACAAAAATTCCTCAAGCACGCCTGTACACAACCAACGGGGCACAAGCTTCAAGCCGCTACTTGTATGATGGTTCTTACTTGCGTTTGAAGACACTCACGGTAGCTTATAATTTACCAACACAATTAATAAGCAGACTTTCTCTTACAAGCGTACGCCTCTATGTTACAGGTCAGAACTTGTTGACCATGACCGATTATAAAGGCTGGGATCCTGAGGTGAATACAGATTATAAAGCCTCTACTTCAAATGTAAACTTAGGCGGTGACTTCTATGCTGCACCTCAACCTAAGAACTTTACAGTAGGTATTAAAGTTGGCTTTTAACCTAAATGATGACTAAGATGAAAACAAATAAAATAAAATTAGTAGCACTTGCAGGTCTCCTGTTCTATGGAACAAGCTGCGATGATCAATTAGATTTAAAGGACCCAAATAACATCGGGCCTGACATTGTTTACAGCACCGATAAAAATGTAAAATCAGCTCTGCTGGGTGCTTATAACGGATTGTCGGCTGGAGGATTTTTTGGTGGCAATACATTCCGCAACAGCGAAATTTTGGCCGACAATAATGAAATCACCTTTACCGGAACATTTAATGATGTTTCAGACATGTATCGGAAAGAGATGATTACAGCCAATACGGATGTAAACGCCACATGGACAGCAGCCTACAATACCATTAATATTGCTAACAATGTGCTAAGTTCTTTAAGCGTTGTAACAGCTGCTGATAAGGATCAGGTAGAAGGTGAGGCCTTATTCCTGAGAGGCATCAGTTATTTTGAACTCATTCTGTTCTTTGGTCAGCCTTATTCTGCCGGTAACACAGCTACTAATCTTGGAGTTCCGCTCATGTTAACGACAGATCGTAACAGTGTTGAACAGAAACCTCGCAGTACGGTAGCACAAGTCTATACTCAAATTATTGCCGATTTAACTGCCGCTGAAACCAAGTTGGCTGAAGGTCCAAACCCCAATTATGCAACGAAGGAAGCTGCTTCGGCATTTCTTTCACGCGTTTACCTGCAAATGGCAGATTATGCAAATGCACGCGATGCTGCTAACCGCGCCATTGCAACTGGCAACTATGACCTGACACCTACTGTTGCGGCTGCTTTCAATGGAGCTAGTACGGTAGAAGATCTGTTTGCAATTCCTGTCAGCTCTGTGGATGGTGTCAACAACATGAACACTTTTTACGCATCTGCAACAAATGGTGGCCGTGGAGATATTGAAGTTTTACCTGCTCACCTTGCATTGTATGAGGCAGGAGATGCACGAGCTTCGTTATTCTATATTGATTCAGGGACAGGTGATACACGCGTTAGCAAATGGATTAACCGTTATGGAAGTGTGAAAGTAGTTCGCTTGGCTGAGATGTATTTAACCCGTGCAGAGGCAAATCAACGCTTAGGTACTTCTATAGGAGCAACACCGCTTGCGGATGTGGATCTTGTACGTGCAAGAGCCGGATTAGGAACAGCCGGTACTGCTACACTTTCTGTCATTCTTAATGAAAGGAGACTGGAGCTTGCTCACGAAGGTCAGCGCTTGCATGACATTAAACGCACACAGGGAAATGTAACTCAAGGCATCGATGTTTATCCTTATAACGACACACACCTTGTTTTTCCGGTCCCTCAACGTGAAATAAATGTTAATAAAAACCTCGTTCAGAATGACGGGTATTTGTAACTGAATTGCATTGTTTTAAAAGCCCTCGACCAAATCGGGGGCTTTTTTTATTTGGTAGCAAACATTTAGCGATCACTTTATTATTTTAGAACATAAATGAACATGTATGAACTACTGGCTTGTAAAAACTGAACCCGAAACCTTTTCATGGGATGACCTGGTGCGCGAGAAAAAATCAGTTTGGGATGGCGTGCGTAATTTTCAGGCACGAACCAATCTTAAATCCATGAAGAAAGATGATGTCGTCTTCATTTATCATACAGGTGAAGAAAAATCCATCATTGGATTAGCAAAGATTGTAAAAGAAGCTTACCCCGATCCGAAGGATAAAG